>NZ_JBIVVI010000005.1:0-24843 GCF_044757675.1 Kitasatospora sp. NPDC091257 | reverse complement strand
CCCGGGTTCAGGCAGCGGCGGTGACTACCACTCCTGCTCGACGTCCTCGGCGAGCACCAGGTCCTCCAGGACCTGCGGGTTCTCCTCCGGGTCGGTACTCGCGGCGATGGCGATGGCGGCGGACTTCGACTGCATGGTGCCCTCCTTCGATTCGCGTCCCTGCCGTCCGAGAGCGGACGCGCAGTGGACGGCGGTGGTACTACGGTCCCGCTCGCGACCCGCTTCGGTCACGGGCAGCGGTGACCGCCTTTTGTGGACCGGCGTCAGCTTGCTCACCTGGGTGGATGTTTCGAGGCAGACCCAGATAAGGACTGTGCGTCACATCAGATTCGCGGAGTGTGACCCATGCGGCGTAGTCGGGTCGCTACGGTGAGGGGTCAGGCTGCTCACCGCACGCATCCGGGAGCCACCATGCCTCCACGCCCCAAGCCCGGGTCCAAAACCGACCGGGACTCGCTCCGGACCGAACTCCTCGCCGTCGGCGCCCCGATCGCGACGATCGCCGCCGAGATGCGCACCCGCTTCGGCTGCCGTCCACGGGAGGCCTGGCGCCACGTCCACGGCTGGACTCTCCAGGAGGCGGCCGACCGGTTCAACAACGCCGTCGGGGCCGCCGGGCCCGCGACGGACGCCTCCCTTCTCGGCAAGTGGGAGAAGTGGCCGGCCGCGGCGGGCCGGCGGGTCACCCTGCGGGTGCTCACCGTCCTCGCCGAGCTCTACGGCGCCTCGTTGGAGGACCTGCTGGATCTGGAAGACCGCCGGGCCCTGCCCGAGTCGGATCTGCGCGTGTTGCGGCACCAGGCCGCCGGCGATCCGGCTACGGCCGTTGCGGTGCCCGTCCCCCCGGTGCCCGACGTGCCGCTCACCGGTGTCGACCTCATCCGTACCGCGGCCGACGAGTCGGCGGAATGGACACAGTGGGCCGAGGTGCCCAACTGCGGGCCGATCAGTGTGGAGCAGTTCGCCGCCGACGCCCGCGGCTTCGCCGCCGATTACTTGATGGCCGAGGACCCGCTGAGGGTCTTCGGGGACACCCACAGGGCAGCTGTCCGGGTGTGGGACCTGCTTTACGGGCACCAGCACCTGGAACACCGTCAACGGCTCTTCACGACCGCGGGGTATCTGGCCGCGATGATGGCCTGGATGACCAGCGACCTCGGGCACAAGCGGCAGGCCTCGACGCACATCCGTGCCGCCATGGTGGCCGCCGAGATGGCCGGCGACCCGGGCCTGGAGGCCTGGGTCGCCGCCACGCGCAGCAAGCTCGCGTTCTGGGCCGGCGACTTCCGTGCGGCCGTCCAGCACGCCGACCACGGCGCCGCCCTCCAGGCACCCGGTACCGTCACCGCGCTGCTCCACTGCCAGGCTGCGGACGCATGGGCGGAAGTCGGCGCGCGCGCCAAGGCGATGGCGGCCTTCGGTCGAGCCGAGGAGGCCGCCGAAGGCGACCGAGCCAACATACTCCACGACCAGGTCGGCGGGCTGTTCGCCTGCCCGGACGGACGGCTGGCCAACTACGGAGCCGCCGTCTACCTGCGTGGTGACAACCCGGCCAAGGCGCTCGCCCACGCCGACCGCGGACTCGCCGCACTTCAGCGCCAGGACGTCCGGCCCCTGGGCACCATCGCCCAGCTCCACATCACCCGCGCCGGTGCCCACCTGCTCGCCGCTGAACCCGAAGGCGTCCTCGACGCGCTCGCCCCCGTCCTCGCACTGCCCGCCGAACACCGCACCGCCCCCGTCCGGCGGCGCCTGCGCGACCTCACCCGGGACGCTGCCGGATCGCCCATGGGTGACAGCGCCGCCGGACGCCGCTTGCAAGGCGTCGTGGAGACCGCCATCCGCGAGGCCAAACTCGCCCTCTCCCTCGCCTCCCCGGACAGTGATTGGATCGGCTCATGACTGACACCCCTGCGCGCATGGCCGATCACTGGTGGTGGCGGCCGGGTTGGGAACCGGGCACCCGCTGGTACACCTGGCATCTGACCTTCGACGGCGCCGAAGACGTCCACCGCCTGGCCGCCGACTACCGCCACGCCCTGGCCGACGTTCCCGGCCTGGACCTGGTCCCCGACCGCTGGCTGCACCTCACCATGCAGGGCCTCGGTTCCACCGCCAAGGTCAGCGAGGCCGACGCACTCGCGATCGCCGACGCCGCCACCCACCACCTCGCGAAGATCCCGGCGTTCGACCTCGCACTGGGACCGGCGATGGTCACCCCCGAGGCCCTGCTTCTCACCATCGACCCTGCCGGGCCCGTCCACACCGTCCGAACCGCCCTCCGCGCGGCCATCGCCGACGTCTGGCCCGAGGTCCCCGAGCCCGCCGACGGCTTCCAGCCCCACGTCTCGGTGGCCTACTCCTGTGCCGACGGCCCGGCCCAACCGGCCGCCGACGCCCTCGCCACCGTCACCACCTACCCGGCCACCGCCCGCGTCACCGCGGCCGAACTCATCGTCCTGGGCCGCGACCGACAGATGTACGAGTGGGAGACCGCCGCCCGCGTACCACTCGGCTGAGCAACATCTGGTCCGGGCGACGCCGGTGCCCGCCGGGGCCAGGCGCTGGACGAGGGCGGTGACCTCGGCGGTGGTGCCGACGGTGACGGTCGATTTCCCGACGATGGTGCAGGGCTCGGTGAGGTGGAGGGCGAGCCGGCGGACGGCGCCGCAGACCTGACGCCGACGAACTTGCGAGCATCCTTCGTAGGTCCCGGGGGAGCTATCCTCGCGCGTGCGCGGCCGACTACGGGCACCTGACCGGGCTCGGCTACGAGCCGGAGCTATCCCCGCGCGTGCGGGGCCGACAGGACGAAGACCATGCGGGCCATCGGATCACTGGAGCTATCCCCGCGCATGCGGGGCCGACTTGGGCCTGATCGCCAACGCGCTGACCGAGGAGGAGCTATCCCCGCGCATGCGGGGCCGACACTTCCTGACCTGCCGTGATCCGTCACAGGGTATGCCAATTCATTCAGTTCAAATCCAGGACCCCGCCTGCGACAGAGGGCCGACACTTCCCTTCCCGGTCCAGGGCCGCCAGCCCCGCAAGTGGTGGGCGTCAATGAGTACGCGCCGCACAAAGATCGCGCCCACGGGACGGTTCTGGTCGGCGCCGAGAGCCGCTGACCCGGCCTCCGACAGGGTGGCGGAAACGAGAGAAGACGCACCATGGATCCCCGCATACCCCGCCTGCGCCGCAAGCTGGCCGCGATCACGTTCCAACCGGTGCGCAGCCACTCCTTCGGGGAAGAGCAGCACAGGTTCCGCCTCGGTCCAAAGCTGGCGGAAGCACGCGTCGCTGCGTTCGAGGCCGAACACGACATCATCGTGCCTGATGCCTACCGGCAGTTCCTCACGCACATCGGTGGCTCCGGCGCGGCACCGTTCTACGGCCTCATGCCGCTGAAGCGGTGCTCCCTGCTGGTCATGAATCCGCGCGGAGGACCGGGAGCACCGCGGGGCTTCGGCAGCCCGGAACCCGGGACGCACGCACGCGACCTCTTCCTCCACATCATCGAGATGGGCTGCACCGACGTATGCGTCATCGCGGTGACCGGTCCTCTCGTGGGCCGCGTCCTCATCGGCAACAGTGACGGCTACTGGGGTCCCAACGTCTCCTCCGCCACCGACTTCCTCGACTGGTACGAACGCTGGCTCGACCACATGAGCGCAGGACTCGACAACCGGGCCCTGGAGCTCACCTCGCCTCGGCTTCGTGCCCATCCGATCCGCCATCGCATGGCGCCAAGGATCTGACTCCCTAACGGCGACACGGAAGTCCGAGTCAGGACCGGGACTCGTGGGCAGGGCCGACCGGGCCGTGGTCAGGACGACGGGTCATTCCTGGCGTCGCTGTCAGCCGTGCCAGGGCTCAGCATGCGCAGGCAGCAGTGGAGGCCGCTGTCCCCGGAGGTCGCAACCGCGTTCATCCGCGGCAGCCGGCGCCATCAACCTCGCTGTCTCATGCCAAGCCCGTACATGCGGCCGGGTAGTGCTCGGCGGACGGACGTGAACGGCATGCGGCGAGGACGTCCTTCGTGCGGTCGGAGCCGGTCGGCGCGTAGGCGGCGCTCGCGCTGCGGGGCGGAGAGGGGCGGGGGAGGGCAGCGAACTGCAGCCGGACCGGCTCGGCCCCGCCCGAGCCGAGTCCGACACCCGCCTCCCGGCGGCCCACCCCACCCTCCGTGCAAGGCTTGCCGGTATGCACGAAGCACCGGAGGACCGCGCCGTACGGAGCTTTCTGTCAGCGATCCGCGTCGGCGACCTGTGCGGTGGGGTCGTATCGGAGACCACCCGTTCCGGCGTCGCGGTGACGTTGGACGGGTTCCCGGCGAGACCGCTGGGGTTCGTCGGCTCGTTGGACCTGCCCTGGGGACGGCCTCGGACCGAGGGTGTGGAGGTAGGTCGGCCGATCACCGCTGAGGTCATCGCCGTCGACCGGCCCGCGGGCCGGGTACGGCTGTCGATGGCAGCCACCGGGCACCCGGAGCTGTGGACCTTTCTGAAGCTGCTCGCCCCCGGCGAGATCCTCGCCGGCACGGTCGCGTCGATCGAGTCGTTCGGCGTGTTCGTGGCGCTGGACGACGGGCCCGCCCATCCGGTCTTCCCGGGGGTCGGGTTCATCACGTTCCCCGAACTGTCCTGGTATCGCTTCGAAACGGCCTCGGACATCGTCCGGGTCGGTGAGCGCGTCTCGTGCGAATTCCTCCAGTTCGACACCACGAACGGGGAGGCCAGGCTGTCCTTGCGGGCTACACGGCCGGACCCCTTCCAGGACTTCGCCGACGGCGTCGTGGCGGGCCGGACACTGCGCGGAAGGGTCACCCGGCTGGTTCCGTTCGGCGCTTTCGTCCAGGTGGCCGACGGGGTCGAGGGGCTGATCCACCTCAAGGACCTCGCACGGACACCCGTACGGACACCGCAGGAGGTCGTAGGAGTCGGCGACGAGGTCCTGGTCGTCGTCACCGACATCGACCGAGGACGCCGAAAGCTGACGCTGTCGCGGCGGGAGCTCCCCTCCCGCCGATCGTGATCCTCCCAAGGCACGGCGACGCACTCGGTGCAGAGCCGGGCGGCGAACCCGGCCGTTTCTTCACGCACGGGTGAGGGCCCGGCACGTCCGGGTAAGAGCAGGAATGCACCTGTTCCGCGAACGGCTCCAGCTGATCGATGCCAGCTGGTGACGGTACGATCCGCGGGGATGCGCCGGCCCGTCGCGGCCGCCGGAAAGGAATGATTTCGTGAAGAAATTCATACTCTTCGATCATGACGGTGTCCTGGTCGATACCGAGTTCTGGTATTTCAGATCCGCAGAACGCGCCCTGGCGGAGGCCGGTTTCACGCTGGATAAGGATCAGTACCTCCGGGACATGGCCCGGGGGGCGGGCTCTTGGGTCCAGGCCAGGGCAGCTGGCATCGACGACCTGACCCTCACCCGGGTTCGCGAGACCCGTAACCGCTACTACCAGGAGTACTTGCGGACCGAGGCCATCGAGATCGACTGCGTCGTCGACACTCTCGCCGAACTGTCGAGGTTTGCCCGCATGGCCATCGTGACGACCTCGAAGCGGGCCGACTTCGACATCATCCACGAGAAGCGCCAAATCAGGCAGTTCATGGATTTCGTCATTGTGCGCGAGGACTACGAACTCGCCAAGCCGAACCCGGAACCGTACCTGGCCGGGCTGAAACGCTTCGGCGCCTCCACGCAGGAGACCCTGGTCGTGGAGGATTCAGCCAGGGGACTGACCTCGGCGGTGGCCGCTGGTATCGACTGCGCCGTCGTCCACAACGAGTTCACGAAGGCGGACGACTTTTCCCAGGCAACTTACCGGATCGACAGCCTGAGCGAATTGAAGGAAATCCTCCTCATGGAAAGCTGACGCCCCTTGGCGCGGAGCCCGCACCTGGTGCGCCGGGTGAGGGCCGATAGTAGGCAGACGAGTGATCACCGGGCCTACCTGTTCGAAGCCCGGGCGTTAAACGACAAGCTCAGCCGATCGGCGGTGCGAGGTACTCCAGCGCGTAACCGTCACCGGAGGGGGTCACGCGGGCGATGCCGGGTGAGTCCAGGGTGGGCGCTGGCTACGAAGTGGTGCGGTTGGGTCAGTTGTTCGAGGAGGGTCGCTCGCGCGGCGCGGGCCTGGAACTGGTTGCCGTCGAACTCCCAGACCACGTTCGGCCGATCGAATTGAAGAGCGACTGACTGGCCAAGAAGGCCGGCGCCGCCTGGGAGATCACCTACGAAGCCACCACAGCCCTGACCGGACCGACTCCGCCTACCGGAAGGAGACGACCGGCCCGGTGAACCTGCCCTGGAAGATGACGGTCGTCGTCAGGGTCGGGGAGCAGGCCCGGGTGGAGGTCCTCCCCGTCGACACCGCAAAGGCCGACTGCCGCATCCTGCTGGACGGCGTCCGGGTGGTGGCGCAAGGCACCTCGCCCGCCCCCGGCGAGCTGGCCGTCTGCGCGGTGACCACGAGCAGCACGCCCGGCAAGTGGTCGCGCTGAGGCCCGGCCCGTCCGGGCACCGGACCGGGAGGGCCACGGCGCAACCGGCCACGGTGTCGGTGCCGACGCTCGACCTGCCGGAGGACGACGGTGGTGGCCGCTGCCACCGCCCTTGGCAACGGACAGGACGAGGACATCGCCGACGCCCACAGCCGGATCACCGCCGCGGCGGGTGGACCGTCACCACCCGCCGCCCACGCCGCGCCGGCCTGCCACCCGGGTCGGCGTTCCCGACGCGGCGGACTATCGGACCGAGTCGCACCGCGGGGACCGGTTGTCGGTGGCGTGCGGTTGGATCCGGTGCGGAGAGGAGGCACCGGGATGACGTGCTTGGGAGTGCTGTTCGCATTGACGGAGGACCAGTCGACGCGGTTGCTGGCGGGCGGGGGAGACGAGCGGGTGCGGGCGGTGGTGGAGGAGGTCGAGGAGGCCTGGGACGTGCCGCGGGTGTGCGAACTGGACAAGGCGTGGGACGCCCTGCACCGATGCCTGACGGACGGCCGACTGCACTACGACAACGGGGAGTACCCGCTGTCGCACGCGATCCTCGGCGGACGGCCGCTGTACGAGGGCGAGGACTACGAGGTCTGCTACCTGGACCCGGCACAGGTCCGGGCGGTGGCCGAGGCGCTCGCCCCGCTGGACGGAGCGTGGTTGCGGCGGCGGTACGCGGAGCTGGAGTTCGAGGACTACGACGGAGAACGCGGAGAGGACGACCTCGACTACACAGAGGCGTTCCTCCCCGACCTGCGGGAGTTCTACCGGACGGCGGCGGCGGACGGCCTTGCGGTGGTCTTCACCGTCGACCAGTAGCGGCCGGCCGGTCGGCTCGGCTCCTGTCCTCCGTCCTCGCCGTTCCCGAGCGCGACCTGGACCTCGTCGTCGAAGGCAGCGTTGTCCACAAGAACGATTCGACGGACCGCGGCTGTCCCCGGCCCGGCCCCGACACGCGCCGCCACCAGCAGAAGCGCCACGATCGAGGGTGCCTCGGCCCGACAGTTCGCATCCGCAATTTCGCGGCCCGACGGGGTCCGGGGGTCACTACGTCGAGGTCTCGGGGTCCTGCGGCCGTGGCACCGACAGACACCGCCACGAGAAGCCGGACCGGTGCGCGGCCGACCGTTCACCGAATCGGCGAAGCACCGTTCCGTCATGACGTGACGCCACCGACAGCGTCGGGCCGCGTACCGGCCCTGGCACGAGGGCCGAGTATCGCCGCCATCCCCGCGCGGGCGGGGCCGACCACGGCCCCGCCCGGACACTTCGGGCGGGGCCGGAGCCATCCCCGCGCGTGCGGGGCCGACGAGATCAGCTGGTTCTTGAGCCAGCTGCCCATGGAGCCATCCCCGCGCGTGCGGGGCCGACGCTTTCTGACCTGCTGTGATTCGGCTCAGAGTACGCCAATCAATTCAGTTCGAGTCCGCAGCCCCGTCCATGCGGGGGTCGTCCAGGCGCTCCGTTCTCTCAACCGAGCAGGGCTACTTCCTCGGTTGGCCGACCCTTGGCACATCGCTCCACCACGTCACCCACACGGGGGAGCACTTCGAGCAGCAGGATCACGGGATCGCCGTCTCGCGTCCCATTCTGCTCCGAGGTGGCGCGGTCGGCTGGCTGCACGTCCAAGTTGAGCCCGACAAGGCCGTCCCGGGCCCAATGTCCGCATCCGCCCGGTCGGGAATGCCCGTCACAGATCCGGAGCCCATTGACCGCCCGCTCGTCGACGGGCAGCGCGCCGGGAGCACATGCGAGCACCACCGAGGTTCACCCTGCCCAGCTCGGGCCCGGAGCCGGCCGTCACCCGGTGGCCGGCTCCGGGCGGGACTCACCGTGCCGCGACAGTCGGCCTGCGTCGTGAAAGCCGGCACGCGCACGACGCGCCCGCCCATGCGAATGACCAGTGCTCATGAATTCCCCCCTCCGTCAAATAGGCATCACCGCAGGTGGAAGCCCTGGGGATTGGATGCCGGATCAGGAAAGCAGAGCGGTTCTCCGGGAGTCCGGCCACCGCGATCCAACCCTTTTGTGCTCCATGACACGCGGGTCGTGTCGGGCTCCGGGCTGATCATCTGGAATGCTGTTCTCCGTCCGCCGACCATGGCTTTGAGCGGCGGGCATCCGCAGTACCGGGCAGTCGGCCCGGGAAGCCCACGGAGAGAACGGAACATCATGAAGCCATCCGTGCTTGTCGTGTCCACCGACCCCCAGGGGTCCGCCGTCGTCTGGGCCGAGCGGGTGGGAGACAACCTGCCCTTCGACTTCATGGCGGCACACGACCACGCCGAGCAGCTGATCCACCTGAAGAACACCGGCGCGAAGATCCACGTCATCGCCAACCAGAAGGGCGGCGTGGGCAAGACCACCACCACGGTCAACCTCGCGGCGTGCACCTTCGACGTCCTCGGTGAGAAGGACGAGTACCAGCACATCTTCATCGACACGCCGGGCACCCTGGCGGACGAGGAGATCCTGCGCAGGGCCCTGGAGATCGCGGACGACGTCCTGGTCCCGATGATCACCGAACCGCTGTGCTTCGACCCGACGGCCCGGACCATCCAGCAGGTCATCGAGCCGATGGACATCCCCTTCCGGGTCGTCGTCAACAACTGGGACCCCCGGGACGGCCGCGCCGACCTCGAGGACACCGAGGCGTACATCAGCGCGAAGGGGTGGCCGCGCGCCAAGACCGTCCTGCGCCGGTACAAGATCCACTCGCGGGCGGTGGCCGAGGGAACGGTCGTCACCCAGTACAAGGAGAGCGGTACCGCCTACCGGGCCCGCGAGGACTTCTTCCGCCTGTCCCTCGAGCTGGGTTACGGGGGCCGCTGATGGCAGGCCGTCGCGTCTCCTTCGCGTCGATGGCCGGCGACCCGGTCGTCAACGCCCCGGGTGTGGACGCCGCCAACGACGCCCCGGTGGCCAAGTGGATGCCCACCGCCAGCTGCCTTCCCAACCCGCGCAACCCCCGTGACGAGCTGGGCGACCTCTCCGACCTGGCGAGCATCAAGGACCGCCAGCTGCAGAGCTGCCTCGCCGTCACCCCGGCCGCCTACCTGAGGCTGTGGCCGGAGGACCGGCAGACGCTGGGCGCGGGTCCGCAGGACGTCGTCATCGTCAACGGCAACCGCCGACGGGCGGCCGCGGAGCTGTACGGGCGCGAGCAGCTGCTCGTCGTCGTGGACGACTCGGTGGCGGAGTCCAAGGCGACCCTGCTGCGAGCCGCACTCGACGAGAACATGGCGCGCAAGGACTTCGATCCGATCGAGGAGGCCAACGCGGTCCTGCTCATCGTGGCGCAGTACCCGACCGCCAAGGAAGCGGCCGAGGCGGAGGGCTGGTCCCAGAGCTGGATCTCGCACCGCAAGAACCTGCTGAAGCTCCACCCGGAGCTGCAGCGCCAGGTGCGGGCCAAGGCTCGCGGCGAGGAGGGCGTCTCCATCAACGTCGCCCGCCGGCTCGGTTCGGTGAAGGGCATCGAGGCGATGTCCCTGGCCGGGCAGACCGCGGAGCTGGAGCAGCTGCTCCAGGCCGACGCCGACGCGGTGGCCGCCAGGCGCGCCGCGAAGCTGGAGGCCAGGGCCGCCGCCAAGGCACCGGCAGAGGCTCCCGCACCGCAGCCCGCTGCGGTGGCTGCCTCCGCACCCGCCTCCACGCCCGCGGCCCAGCCGGCCGCGGAGGCGGCACCGGCCACCGTGAAGGCGCCGACCCCCGTCGCCCCCCGGCCGGAGCCCGCGCCCCGTAACCCGGTCGCGAGCGCCGAGCCCGTCCGGAGCACCGAGCGATTTTCCGCGGAAAATTCCGAGCCGCTCCCGATGCCGGAGCAGCGGGCCGTGGCCCCGGTGGACGAGCAGTCGTCGGCCGCCCCGCAGACGGAACTCGGCGACGTCGACTGGCACAACGTGGAGGAGCTGGCGGACGCCATCTGTCGCACCCTCTCGGCCGACGAGGCCTACCGCCTCGCCGACGCCCTGGCCAACCGACTGCTGACGACCAGCAGCTGACCCACCCGTGGTGCCCCGGCCCCGCCGTCGTGGCGAGGCCGGGGCACCACTCGTCGCGTTCTTTTCCGGACTACGAGCTGTTGCGTTTGGTGGTACGCGGCAGTCGGTGTTGGTTGTCACGGACAGCCTTGGGCTGATGGCCGCTCCTCTGGCACCGACCACGCCGGAAAGGCTTCAAGGTCGCGGTAGGAGTGGGCCTCCAAAAGAGTATTGCAACGGACGGTCCAAAACGGCTAAGGTCGCGCCATGGCCCGACCGAGGACGTTCGACGAGGAAGGTGCCCTGGATGCGGCGATGCGCACGTTCTGGGAGAAGGGCTACGAGGCCACCTCCACACAGGACTTGTGCGACGCCACAGGACTGGGACGCAGCAGCGTTTACAACACTTTCAAGAGCAAGCACGACCTCTTCGAGCGCGTACTGGCCCGCTACATCGACTCCATGACGACCGCCCAGCTGGCCGTCCTGGAGGACACCCGACACAGCGCCGCCGACCGGCTGCGCACCCTGTTCGCCATGGTCGTCGACGGCGAGACGGAGACGGGACATCGGACGGGCGGACGTGGCCTCGGCTGCCTGACCGTGAACACCACGGTCGAGCTGGTCGCCCGGGACCCGCGAGCAGCGGAAATGCTGGACCGCGACACACGGCGCCGGCTGACGGCACTGCGCGCGGTGCTCCAGGAGGGACAGCGGGAAGGCAGCATCGCCTCTCCCCACGACGCCGGAGCGCTTGCCCGCTTCGTCAACGCGGCGATCGGCGGCATGCGCATCTCCAGCCAGGGCGGTGCCGACCGGGCCGCACTGGAGTCGATCGCCGAAATCACCATGGACGCACTCACCAGCTGACGGCGCACGCCACCGGGGGCCGCGTCCACGCCTGCCTAAATTTTGGACCGTTCAATACATAACTGACCTCGAAGGAGATCGACCCGTGCCTCGTGCCGTATACGTCCTGGCACTCGGCATCTTCGCCATGGTGACCAGTGAGTTCGTGGTCGCCGGGCTGATGCCGCAGATGGCCGAAGGACTGGACGCGACCATCCCTCAGATCGGCTACCTCATCACCGCCTTCGCGGTGGCCATGGCCGCTGGCGGCCCGTTCCTGACCGTGGCCCTGATGAAGTTCCCCCCGCGTACGGCACTGATGGTGCTGTTCGTCATCTTCCTCGCCGGCAACGTACTGGCCGCCACCGCCACCGCGACCGGCTACGGCACGATGATGGCCGCGCGGATCATCACCGGCATCGCCTCCCAGGCGTTCTTCGGCGTGGGCATCTCGATGTGCGCCCAGATCACCCGCCCCGAGATCCGGGGCCGCGCGATCGCCGTCGTGATGAACGGCCTCATGCTCGGCACCCTGCTCGGCCTGCCCATCTCCACGCTGGTCGGCGAGCGTTTCGGCTGGCGCGCCGCGTTCTGGACCATCACCCTGATCACCGTGGTCGCGGCCGGGACCACACTGTTCGGTGTGCCCCGCATCGAACACGCGGAGAACAGCGGCGGCTTGCGCCAGGAGGTCGGCGTCTTCAGGAAACCCAAGATGTGGCTGGTGCTGTCCAGCAGCACACTGATCATCGGCGCCACCTTCTCCGCCTTCAGCTACTTCAACCCCATCCTCACCGACGTCACCGGCTTTTCCACCGGCACCGTCCCTCTGCTTCTCGTCGCCTACGGCGCCGCCACCGTCATAGGCAACAACGTCGTCGGCCGCTTCGCCGACGGGCACACCGTCCCGGTCCTTGCCGTCGGCCTCGTCCTCAACACGCTGTTCCTGACCGGCTTCGCCCTCCTCGCCGACGTACCCGCCCCGGCCATCATCTGCATGATGGGCATCGGCCTGGTTGGCGTCACCATGAACCCGGCCATGGTGACCCGCGTCCAGCGCGCCGGCAACGCAGGCCCCCTGGTCAACACCGTGCACTCCTCCTTCATCACACTCGGCATCATCCTCGGCTCCTCCATCGGGGCCGTGGTGATCGACATCTGGGGGCTGCGCGCTCCGCTCTGGCTCGGGGCTGTCTTGGCGCTGGTCGGCCTGGCCACCGTCCTGCCCGATCTCGCCCGCCGCACCATCCTGGCTACCGGCCCCGCCCCCTTGTCTGCCCTGCCCGACGAAGGGAACGAGTTTGTACCCGCTGATCAGTCGGCAAGGAAGCAATAGCAGATGGCGGCTGCGGCACTGTCAGTGAAAGCAACGAAATGCTCGGCCTCGCACTCGTAGCGACCTCCTGGGCATGAGGGTGGAAGCCGTCGAGGTCGAGGACGTCGCGGGCGGCGGCCGGGTCGCGGAGCCGCTCGCGGACGTCCTCGACGCGGTCAGCGGTCGGCGGGAGCGGGGTGCCGTCCGGGGTCTCCTGTTCCTGGCGGGGGTGCGCGGTCGGTGATGACGGGCATGCCGAGGCCGACCAGTTGAGGGGGCGTCCGTCGGTGGAAGTGTTCTTGAGGCTGTTGAGCTTGGCCATCGCAGCGTCGAAGCTGACCTGAAGTCCCTCAACCTCGCCGAGCCAGCCGTTGGCGCGGGCCTCGCGGATGCGTTCGCGGAGGTTCTGGATGATCTCGATGAGGCGGGGCTTCTGGCGGGGGTCCATCTGGAGGACCGGGCAGCGGATGCAGGCTTATCCGAACCAGCTCAGCTGGGTCCGGCGGAGCCAGACGACGGGCGGGTTGCTGAATGTAGCGGTCAGAGATCTTGAGGTCGGTGGGGCGTCCGGGCGTGTCGCGCCGCCGGATCGGGTCAGGTCGTCTGTGACAAAGCCCCGGGACCAGGCGAGAATCCAGCGTATGGATGACGCGTTCACACTTCTTCGGCGGGCTGTCGAACTGCTGCCTGAGGACGCCATGGCGGAGAACGGCCAGTCGGTCGGGAACGTTCGCGAGGAGATCGCCTTCCAGGAATGGGAGATGGCGCTGGACGTGCTGATCGAGATCGCCGACGTCCATCCCGTGTCCACCGGTTTCTGGGAGATGCTCGCCGAGGCCGCCCGGCAGATGATGCTCGACCGCAGCCGCCGTTGGTGCGAGTGGCGGGCTTGGGAAGTTAGGCACGGCACCGTTCGCGCGACGCTGACCCTGCTGGGCGCCGACGAGGGCGGACGCCAGAGCACCTTCTCAGGGGATGGGCGACTCAGGCCGCTGTGGGACATCGGCAACCGCACCGCAGACGGGCAACGAGATCTGAATATCGCAAGGATCTGGGTGGAGTTCGCGCCGCAACTCGGTCCCGGAGAGACGGCCGACGTTCGTCTGGCCCCCCTTCAACCCGAGCAGTGGCGGCATCTCAAGTCTGGTGACGTGATAGCGATGCACGAGGCCCAACCTCTCGCTGGCATCGCCGAGATCATCGAGGTTTTTCCGCCTGGCGTCTGAGGCCCAGCCGGGTAGCCAGGTACCTGATCCCACTCCACGGGGTCCAGGTGCGAGAGCACCGAGCACCCCGTGGCCGTCATTGTTTATCGGAGCTCAGGCAGTGGTCCGGGGCTCTTCGGGTAGTGGCCCTCTTCAAGCCGGAAGAGGTACTTCCGGAGGTCCGCTCCGAGCCCTTCAGTGATGTAGGCGGCAAAGTCCCTCAGCCCCTCTGCGGCTTCCCGCTCGTCAGACCTGTCGCTGGACGACCATCCTGGCAGGAGGGACTCCAGGTACTCGGTGACCCGTCCACGGTCGCGCCACCAGTCCCGAACAGCCTCGGGTGTCCATCGGCTGTCGCCGTCGCAGGCATAGCCGCGGTACGGATCTTCCTGGGCTGCTGTCACCAGGTTCAGGACCTCAGCCGTGGTCGTCGGCTGGCGATACACATATTCACCGAAGTAATCGCCGGGCACGTATTCGGTTGTGATCACTGGGTCCGGGTGAGGTCCTTGATCCAGATCATCGCGCCACGGAGGTGGAGGCCTGCGAGGTAGCTTTCCGGGGTCTTGTCGTACCGGGTGGCGATGCCTCGCCAGGCCTTCAGCTTGTTGATCAGGCGTTCGACGGTGTTGCGCTCCTTGTAGAGCTCGGCGTCGTGGCTGACGGGCCGGCCGCCCCGGCGGCCTTTCTTCTTCCGGTTGGCGCTCTGGTCCCTCTTTTCCGGGATGACCGCCTTGATGTGGCGCTTGCGCAGGTGGGCGCGGTTGCCGCGGGACGAGTAGGCCTTGTCCCCGGCTACCGCGTCCGGCCGGGTGCGGGGACGGCCGACCGGCACCCGGACCCGTACCTTCTCCAGCACGGGGATGAACTGCGGGCTGTCGGCGGCCTGGCCCTCGGTCAGGATAAAAGCCAGCGGGCGGCACTTCCGGTCGCCGGCGCAATGGATCTTGCTGGTCTGTCCGCCTCTGGAACGTCCGAGCAGGGCTGCCTTCAGCCGGAGCCTGCGCCGGCGCCGGATGCGTCGCCGTTCTTCCCGTTTCGGGTCACCTGAGGCGTCCTGCCCGTCTTGTTCCTCCGGGCCTCCCCCTTTTGCCGGGCCTTCTCCGCCTCGTCGGCGGCCTTCTCCAGGGCGGCCATGGTGTCGGGGTCGAGGTGCATCCCGGCGGCGTCGTGGTGGGCTCGCACGGTGGTGGAGTCCACGCCGACCAGGGACAAGTCCACCTCGCCTCGTTTCGCGGCTTCCGCGATCACGCCCTCCAGCAGGGCTTCGAAGACGCCGGCGTCCCTCCACTGCCGGAACCGATTGGAGACGGTCGACCAAGCACCGAACTCCTTCGGCATCTCCCGCCACTGCCCGCCCGTCCGGAATCGCCAGATCACGCCCTCGAACTGCTGCCGCAGCCGCTCCGGGTACGGGCCGTACTCGCCGATCGGCAAGTACGGCTCGATCAACACCCATTCTGCATCCGTCAGTTGCGCTCGCGTCACGCACAACGGTCTACCGGATCAGGACCCGTCGCGAAGGTGAATCGCGCAGATTGATCACGACCGAATACGTGCCCTAGTCCGGTCAACAACTCGAGGGCGGCCACGATGTCCGCGGGGTCGTGACCGGCGACATCGAAGCAGATCATTGCTGAACGTGTCCGGGAGTCGGCCGGTGTTCGTACGTGGACGCCCGGCTGCTTGCGGTCGAGGACCCTGCGGCAGACCTCCGCGAAGTGTCCGTCGTTCATCCGGGCGAACTCGTACGGGTTGCCCTGGGGCTGGGACAGGTACTCGACATGGGCCAGTCGCCCTGCTCCTCGCCCGATGAAGCAGGGGAAGCCGTCCCATCGGGGCACGACGACGGATATCCCACAGGCGAGTGCTTCCAGGGGGACTTCCCGTAGGACGCGAAGATGCTGGTCCTTGCCTCCGCGGCCGTCATCCAGCCCTTCCTTCATCACCCCGACCCGGCGGTGCGCGAAGAAGCCCGACTCGCAGCAGCCGAGATCACCGCAGGTCTTGAGGGGCCTTGAGGAAATTCAGTCGGCATGGCAGGACCCAGCGGGCAGGATGGCGGGATGGCTGATCTGCTGTGGGACGACCAGGTCGCGTGGCTGCTCGATCCCACCGATGGGGGGTGCCTGCCCGATGCGTTCGTTGAGGAGACGACGGCGGCGGACTGGCAGGCCGTGCTCGACCTGATCGAGGAACAGGGCTGGGCCTTCGAGTACGCCGAGGGCGAGGCGGTGCTGCCGCTGCCCCGGGCCGAGGCCGTGTTGTCCCGCCCGGCCGACGCCGAGTGCCCGAGCCTGAGTGTGCGGCCTGATCCCGAGGTCTGCGCGATCTTCCGGTTCCTCGGGAACGAGCAGATCGACTTCGACGTCGACCTCCGGGAACTTCAGGGGCAGGAGCGGCTGGACGTCCTGTGCGGGTTCCTGACCGCCATCGGGCGCCGCCTGGGCAAGTCGGTGCCGCTGTTCCCCGAAGGCGGCGGCACGCAGCCACTGCTCGGGTTCGACGTCGCCGCCGACCGGGTCAGGGTGATGTGGACGCCACCGGAAAAGTGAGGCGAGCCATCGCTGCAGTCGGCCGCCAATCTGCACTGAGGAGCACTGTGCCTGAGCAGTTCTTGCTGATCTGCGACGAGATCCCCCAGGACATCGTTCTCCTCGATGTGGGCCCGCGGCCCCTGGAAGTAGCGAAGGCGCTCCGGGAACTCGTGGGCGTCGGTCTCTGGCGGGCCAAGCAGATCGTGACGCAGACGCCGCCAGTGCGCCTCGCAGAGGGGGTCGGTGATGACGTGACAGCGAAGTGGGTCGGCCCTCTGCGCGGGGCGGGCGCGGTGATCGAGCTGCAGACCTGGTGGCGACACCGACCAGGGCAAGGGCCACTGCCAGTAGCCTGAGCCGAAAAGCGACGCTTCGGCCCATCCCCGGTTGACCGTCGCCCATGTGGAACTGTCCGGGGATTCTTGAGTCGGGTAATGGGCCATTCCGAGAGTTCGGCCCTACCTCGGGTGCCCCTCCGGCGCGCGCTCACCGACGTGCCTGGACGGTTCGCCGGCGGCCGGCCTGTGTCCGCGGCACGCCATTGGTCCAGAATCAGGGCATGGATGTCCCCAAGCTGCTGGAAGCCGCCTCCCTACTGGTTCCCGAAGAGGTCGCCACCGAGAACGACATCACGGTGAACGACGTCTGGGAGTACCTCACCCAGGATGAGTGGGAGGTGGCCCTTGGGCTGCTGGAGGAGCTGGGTGACGTTCACCCGCTTCCGCTGAGCTTCTGGGAGACTCTCGCCACCGCCGCCGAGCAGATGCGGCTGGAGACGAGCTCGGCCTGGTGTCGCTGGCGCTGCTACGAAGCCCGCAATGGCGTCATCCGAGCCGACCTCACCCTCCGACCGGCTGGCGAGGCGCGTCGGCAGACGCCCTTTTCGGGTGCTGGCGTCCTTCGGCCAATGTGGGACATCGGGACTCGAACCGCGACCGGCGAACCGGCCCTGAACATCGCCGGCCTCTGGGTGGAGTTCACGCCCTTCATGGAACCTGGTGGGCGAGCCACGGTGCGATTGGCACCTCTCGACCCCTCGCAGTGGCAGCACCTTCAACCCGGCCAAGTGATCACTATGCATGAAGACCGATCGGCGGCCGGAACGGCGGTTGTCCTGGAGGTTCACCGTCCGACGGCCAAACCGGCCGCCTAGAGGTGGGCATCCAGGCTGGATGCGCGCGCAACCCGGTGCCACGGTAGTGAGAGCCATGCGAACATCGGCCGGTGACCGACGATCAGGAGCTGTTTTGCCTCCGACGTGATCGGTAGGCGGCTACTGCGGGTGACCACGGCTTGGCACCACTATGCCGGTGATGAGCCGTCGCTGCTGCATCTGCGGCTTCATCTCGAAGGGCTCGGCCCGGTCCTCTTCCACACACCCGGCAGTGGCCTGTCTCTGAGGATCGACCAGCCGCATGAGCCGTGCTCGATGGAGCAATACGGCAGCGTTGTGGTCGTCGAGGATTCACCGGTGCTGTCGGTGATCCGCTTCATCGGCGAGCCGGTCCGCTCGGTCCTTGTGCCACCCGTCCACCACGTCACGGACCGGGGCGCCGGATCGGATGTCGGTCGCCGCTGAGACCATCCAGTCGTGACCCGAGCATGTGATCAGCGCCCCGATGAGACCACCCTCGCCGCCCTGCACTCCGCGTTCCCGCCGGAGTGGCGGGAACCCGCCCTGGGACACGTCGGCGTCATGGCATGGGAGGCCGCGAACGGAGTGGCGCTCCCGGAGCCCTACCGAACCTTCGTCACGGAGATCGGCAACGGCAGCAGTCTCGGGCCTGCCGAGGACGAAGGGCTCCAACCCCTCGGGTGGCTGCCCGCGAGCTGGCCGGACCTGGGGCCGCGCCTGCCCGGCGAACCGTTCCCGCTGGACGACGCCTGGCTGTGGGAGGACGATGGCGAGGCCGATCCGGACGATCCACGCATCCACGCCGCCTTCACCCACGGATCGGTGGTCCTCGGCTCGCACGACGGCTACTCGTTCTGGTTGTTGGTGACGGCCGGACCCCACCGGGGCGAGGTCTGGATGGTGTCCGACGTCGGCGCGATCCCCGTGCCCGGCGCCGAGGCCTGGGACTTCACGGAGTGGGTCGGGCACTGGCACTCGGGTGACGGCTGGCCGACCTGAGCCGGACGCGGAATCCGGGAACCGTACGCCGACCCCTGCGGAATCAGGGGCAGGCACGCACGCAGAGTCGCACGGTATCGAGGCGCACGTTCCCGGGCCCGACGGCGTCCACGGTCGAACCGATCGCGTGGTAGGCCCAGTACTGGTTGAACGCGAGCCCCTCGGGGAGCGCCGCCTCGACGAGCGCCGGCAGGAACTCCTCCTCCGGCCGGGCGTACAGGCGGGCGTAGGCCGCCGGCCGGGTCCCGCCGTCGGGGGAGCCGAGCGCGGAGGCGGTGTCGTAGCCGGCTACCACGGGGGTGAGTCCGGCCAGCTCGACGAAGACCGGTTCCTGATGGTAGGTCCGCGCCGGCAGATGAACTCGACCACGATCGGCACCGCCAAGGCTTGGAGACTGATGCGGTGTCGGACTGACCCCGTCCATCGCAGACACCCGGCGCTGAGTCGCCACGCGCACGCCCGGCGCTGAGTCGCCACGCGCACGCCCGGCGGTGAGCAGCACCTGATCAAACGCCACCCGGGACGAGGGGTCACATCGTTCCGCAGGCTTCGGCCTGCATCGCATGCCGACCGTTCGCATCCTCTGGGTACACCGCATCCAGCAGACTGCGGACAAAGTGATCGAGGTCTTTCAGGCCCCCAGCAGCGAGGGTGCTGGGGCTGTCCGCCAACAGATGGAGGATGGCACCGTGCAAGGCGAGGGTCACGACGGCGGCTCGCTGCGGGGTGACGGGAAGTCCAGCGGCCCGCTGGACCAGTTCGAGGCCGGTGAAGTCGGTGGTTGCGATCTGGTCAAGGATCGCTGACAGCCAGGTTTTGCGGGCTGCCTCGGCCTGGAGCTCCATATAGGCGAGCATGCGCGGTCGGCCTGCCCCGGCGACGTTCTCCAGCAGCCCGCGGAGCATGGCCACCAGCCCCTCGCGGTCAGTAGGCCCAGCTTCGGCAGCCATCACTTGCGCCGTGATCTCGCGGTACTGCTCCACGCACCGCTCGGCCACTGCGCGCAGCAGGGCATCCCGGGTCGGGAAGTAGTTCTTTGTGGTGCCCAACGGCACCCCTGAGGCTGCGTCGACGGCCCGGTGCGTCAGACCGCGCCCGCCTGCATGAGCCAGTACCTCGACAGCAGCGTTGCGCAGCAGGCCCCGGCGGTCCTGATTCACCGTCAGTTCTCCTTGCTGGTTGATATATTGCTCATGCTACCCCGGCTGTGGTACCACATGTGTGGTGGAACTGTTCTTCGACGACACCAACTTCTCCACTGGAGGGTTTGAAGTGGTCATGAAAGGCAGGTACCTGCGCCAGTTCGCCGCGGAAGCCAGAGAGGCTCGCGAGCAGGGCGAGCAGTACTTCGTCACCGGGGTGGAGCTCAGCCGTGCTGGGATGGTCCGCCCGGACCGGGCCCTGAAGGGCCTGGACGAAGTCATCGAGGCCGTGGAGCGCGTGGGCTGGAGGCACGTCGACACCCAGCAGGTCCTCACCCGGTTCACGCTCTACTTCGTCCGTACCTAGCCCCGCACTCCGCCGGTCCCCCGATCGTGAAGATCAAGCGATCGGGGATCGATCGTCCGCCAGACGGTTGAGACCCTGTGACTGCGGCCCACGAGAACGCTGATCAAGACTCGTACCAGAATGGGGGACCGGTGGCTTCGTACGAACCGGCCGACGCCGCTCTTGCAATCGACTTCACCACATCGGATCCCGGCGAGTTGCCCCGTCTGCGCGAGTGGCTGCGCGGGCAGGGTGGTGCCGAGGTGAGCTACCGTCCGTCGGCGCCGGCGGTGGGTGAGCTCGGTGCGTCCGATGTGCTGACCGTGCTGGCCGGGAGCAGCGTGCTGGCCGCAGTGGTCAAGACGCTGCCAGACTTTTTGCGCTCGCGGCGGTCGGGCCTGCGGATCCACGTTACGGTCGGCGAGAAGAAGGTCGAGTTGGACGCCACCAACGTGGACGACGCGCTGCGAATCGTCGAACGGCTTCTCGATGACGACTCCTGAGCCGCTGTACGACTATGCACGCTCGCGTGCTGTGCTCGTCGGTGCATGGGACTACCGCTACCTTCCGGCCGTGGGGCCTGCCACGCGCAACAGCCTGGAGCGGATGGAGCGACTGCTGACCGGGCCGCAGTGCGGATGGCCCGCGGCCACCGGAGCCTCCACCGATCGCCTGCAGGTCGTACGCAGCCCCCAGCGCCGTGGGAGCCTTCCTGATGAACTCATGCGCTGGTTCGTTGATGCCGAGGACGTGGCCTTGTTCTACTTCGTCGGCCACGGCCGCCTTTACGGCGATGAGCTCTGCCTCGCCCTGGCCGAGTCTCCGGAGACTGGTCCCGCACAGAAGACTACGGGCCTGCGCTTCGCCGATGTCCGCGAAGCCCTTGAAGAGTCCGGCGCGACGACCAAAGTGATCATCCTTGACTGTTGCTTCTCCGGACAGGCGACGCTCCCGGGCAACAGCCTGGCCGCACCCGACATCACGGACCTGACCCACTGCTCGGGGGTGATCACCCTTGCGGCCAGCGAGGCCTACCGGACTGCCTGGTACGAACCCGACCTGGCCGGGGCTCTCCCCCAGACCTACTTCACTCGCTACCTGATCGATGCCATCGAGTCAGGGGTCCCCGGCCACGACGCCGGCATCCCGCTGGATGCCGCGTTCGCCGCCGCCTCCAACGCCCTCATCCGCGATCGCAAGCCGAAGCCCACACAGTCGGTGCGGCACCGTGCCAGCCAGTTCATCATCGCCCGCAGCCCTAACCAGGCCGCAACGAGCGGAAACACCGCACCCACCGTCGACCCCGAAGAGCTCTACCGAGCCGGTGTCCAGTTGGAGAATGCCTGGGACACCGAGATTTCTGACCTCCCGCGCATTGAATCCCTCTTTCGAGCCGCCGCCGACGCCGGGCACGCCGACGCCATGACCGCGCTGGGCCGGCTTCTGGAGGGCCGTGCCCGGGCCCGCCTCGAGAACCTTCTCCCCGAGGAGGTCACTGACATCGATGTCGACGGCGCCATGTACTGGTACGAGAAGGCCGCGAACCTGGGCAGTTCCGCGGCAGCCTACTTCCTCGGCCTGGCTTACGAAGACCACCGGCACGACATCCCACGGGCACTGGCGTGGTACGAGGCCGCCCTCCGGAAGAACGATCACAACTGGGCCGCGCGGGATGCCCTGGACGGGCTGCGGGACCGGCTGGCCCGCGGCCTGGGCCCCGTCGCCGGCGCCCGCAGACCGGCCGAACCGCAGTCCCCAGGCGACCAGCCTCCTGGCCAGAAGGAAGGACCGGACGTGTTCAGCAACCGAGCAGACGAGCAGGGCGCCCTCATCGCCAAGATGATCGCCCGTCAGGCGACCGCGGCGGAAGCGGCGCAGGCCCAGACGAACTTCGAGCGCTGGATCGCCGTCGAATATGAAGGCAACGAGCACCTGGCCTTGGCCTTCGCCGTGAATGGCCTCGCCGAAGCCTGCGGGGGCTTGCGTGGCGAGTGGGGCACACTGACCGACACCGAGCACTCGGCCCTGCTCCGGTTCTTCACGTTTCTGTGTCTGCCGACTAAAGACAGTGCGGACGCGGACGCGATCGCGTTCCGCGACTACATCCGTTCGAAGGGCACGCTGCAGTCGTTCGCGCGCAACGCGATCAAGCTGTTCGGGATGAGCTGATCCGGAAATAGAACCGCAGGTCGGGTTGGTGCTGCCCCTGGAGTCCTCCGGTCTGCCCAGGCTTGGTCCTCGTAAAGCTGACGCAGCCCGGCAAGTGGCTCTATGTAGCCGTCATAGGATTCTGCGGCTGTCCTTGTCTCGACCGGGATGCGTGGACCGCCGCTCGTCGCACCACTGGTCCGATAGCGCCTCCATGGGCCGTTCCAATCAATCCGCACCAGTCACCTGCGAAAACGGCGCCGATCCAGTCGCATCTGATCCGTCCTTTCACCTCCCCATTTGGCCCCTGCTCCAGCCGTAGATCGTGATCAGGCATCGTGAGATGCTGCCCAGCATGATCGCGAAGCTGCAGTGTGTCGTGTTGGACTGTGCCGATGTTGCTGAGCTGTCCCGGTTCTACCAGTCGCTTCTCGGCGGCGTGGTGAACCAGCCGGATCCGCGGTGGTCCCTTGGGGAAGGCTGGGCGACCCTCCACACCAACGGTGGGTTCGTGCTGGCCTTCCAGCGCGTGGAAAACCATCAGCCGCCGCAATGGCCGGACCCCACCCGCCCCCAGCAGTTCCACCTCGACCTCGGGGTCGAGGACCTGGATCAGGCCCAGGAAGGCGCGCTCAAGCGGGGCGCCACGCTGCTCGACGATGGCGACGGAAAGCGGAGTTGGCGCATATTCGCTGACCCCGCAGGACACCCGTTCTGCCTGATCCGGGACTAACCGGAGACATCGAACGGGTGCGGCCACCGTTGATCACTCAGGCCGCGTTTGAGATCTGGTACGGGACGATCGGTCGGTGACTCGACTCGTGAACCGTCACCGCTCCCTTGAGGAACTTGAGCGCGACCGGTGGCCGGCCCCATCGGGCGCCGAAACCCGCCTGATGGCGACCGCGCGCGGGCTTCGGCGCAAGTCGATCGGCGGCCTGACGGTCGAGGACCTGCGGCTGCTGATCGGGCAAGACATCGGTCTTGCCTACCTCCTACCGCTGGCGGTGGAGGTCCTGCGGAGCGACCCCCTGGCGGAAGGCGACATGTACGAGGGCGACCTGCTTGCCGCCGTGCTCACCAGGAGTGCGCAGGTCTGGAGCGAGTACCCCGAACTCCGGCGGGATGTCCACCTGATCGTCTCGGAGTTGGCCGACGTGCCGCCGTACCTGAAAAGCAAGGTTGAGGGGTTCTTGGCTCTGTAGCTCGCCGACACCAACTGCCGCCTTTGGGGCCTGGGAGTGGCGGTGATGGGCGGTGTCGACCCGCTGGGTCGGTGTCCGCCGTACGTCGCGAGCGGGCTGTCCCCCGCGCTGCTCCCCACGCAACCCGAAGTCGCCCTCCCCAGCAGCCTGACGACCGGCCAAGAATGCACCAGGCGCACCAACCCCACCAGGGGCACTGACACCTCAGAGCTCGCCCTCGTCTCCCCGGTCCACGTTGTTCAGCGTCTCGCCGAACCGCTCCAGCGCCTCCTCCGGCCCGCAGCCGAAGGCGCGGCCGATGTACTCCCAGGTCATCAGGTTGCTGCGGGCCCTGCGGCCGGCCAGCAGGGCGGTCGAACCGGCGGCGCGCTCGAAGCGGGCGGCCGCACGGGCGGCGGCGTACGGTCGGCTCTCCGTCAGGTCGCAGATCCGGTCCACCAGCGCGGCGACGAGCTCCTCGACCTCGCGCGGCACCACACCCTCGGCCAGGTCGACGTGCCACTCCCAGTCCGCGAACGGCCCGGTGGCCTCGCCCACCGCCTCGGTTGCCGCGTCGTCACCGAAGTCCAGCAGGTGCACGCGCTCACCCCGCCAGCCGCAGCCGCAACCACCGCGCACCGCGACGGCCCGAGGACCATCCGCACCGTTGTAGAGCCACCAGGTCGTGCGCCCGTCCGGCAACGGCGCCGGCTCGCTGCCGTCCGCCAACACCGCCACCGGGAAACCCTGGTGGCGCCCGCTCTCCTCAAACCATGGCATGCCGTGTCCCTCACGTCCCTGGAGTACAGCACCAGGGTTCCCAGCCTGTGACGCAGTGTCAAGGCTTCGCGACAACCGGTGCGACCCGCAGCTCAAGGCGGCGCGCGCCAGCCGCCACAGGCCGGGTCAGGGATGCTCAGGCAGCTCGGTGAGCCGCTCGATCCGGGTGACCGTGCCATCGGCGGCGACCGGCGATGAGGCCGCCACCGGGCCTCCGAACCGCACGCCAATGGAGTTCGGCACATCGGCGTGGCGAAGCGCTGATCGCAGCGGGTACCCCTAGGAGGTGGTCCACGGCTGGCCGTTCACCCGGACGAAATGTGCCTGTGAGCCGGCGGGTGGGATGCCCCACCTCCTCGCGATTCGCCGTGCCAACAGACGACATCACCGTCCCATTTCGCGGCACAGTCCGGACTGTCGCCGGCGAGGATCTTCAATGCCGCATGTCGATGACCGTGCGCGCCTCAAGCAGTACGAGAATCTGCTGTCCGCGCCCCAGGCAGTGCTCGAACTGCGTGCAGTCCGTCCGTTGTCCCGGCGTGACGATCAGGGACAGCGGGGGCCGCAACGGCCGTCCGCGCTCAGGTGGAGCTTCGTGGTGAAGCCGCCGTGCGAGCGGCCCGGGCCCTCGCCTCCAGCACCACCTCCGCCAGGCGGGCGGGCGACGAGGCTCTACCCACGGCGTCTCGCCCCGGTGTTCTCCCGGCCCAGCCC
>NZ_JBIVVI010000004.1:0-26699 GCF_044757675.1 Kitasatospora sp. NPDC091257 | reverse complement strand
GGACGGTCTCGACGGCGTAGGCGGCGTGGAGGCGGTCGACCGGGCCGCCGCCCGGCACCCCGCCACCGGTACCGTCCCCGGCCGCCGCCTCGACGTCGAGCCCGGCGTCCGCGAGCCTGGCCCGGGCGAACGCGGCCAGGTGCTCGTCGACCTCGGTGGTGACCACCCGACCCGGCCCGGCCCGCCAGGCGGACAGCGCCGCCGTCCAGCCCTGGCCGGTGCCGATGTCCCACACCCGGTGCCCCGGCTCCACCCGGAGGCTGTCCAGCATGTCCGCCACCACGGAGGGCGCGGACAGCGACGACGACGGGAGGCCGCCGGTGAGCTGGGTGACGGCCGGGGCATCGACGCCGGAGTACAGCTCGGCGGCCCACCTGTCCCGGTCCTCCGCGCGGTCGATCGGCACGTAGGCCCAGCCGTCCCACCGCCACAACCGGTCCGGCGCGAACCGGTCGCGCGGCAGCGCGGCGAAGGCGTCGCGCAGCCACGGCGAATCCTCCGGCCACGCCCCGCGCCGCTCCATCTCCACGTACAGGCCTGCCCGGTACCCGGCCAGGCCCCCGTCGTCGCTCGTCATCACTTCTTGTGCTTGCCGTTGCTCGGCGGCGGCGGGGTGACCTTCCCGTCGGCGTTGTTCGGCGGGGGCGTTCCCTGGCTCGGGTCCTGCGGCGGCTTCGAGTGCTCTCCCATGCTGTTCTCCTGTCACTGGGACGGACACAACCGGTTGCCATCCTGGCGCCGCATCGCATCCAGAGGTAGGGGCGTGCGGGAGCGGCCATGGGCGCGTCCGGTGGCCCTTGCCCTGTTCGGAGGTCGTCATCATGGTTCGCCCTGGATGCAGGCTTGGTTGCCGACGGCCCCAAGGTCGAGGCATCGGCTGGTTGACGAGAAGCAGGTTGTACGGATGTCTTCGGAAGGGATCTCCGACGGATGCCGCGCGACGCCTACAAGGCGGAGAGCAAGCGTGATGAGTGGAACCTGCTCGGCATCGACCGCGAACACCCGCGATGTCCCTGGGTGTTCTGTCCCGTGAGGCTGGGGATGCGGCTGCCACCGGAGGCGTCGGCGCCCGGAAAACCCCGGCGGGCGTTCCGGGCGCTGACGTAGGATCCGGCCCCGTGCAGAGTGACGATACGACCACGTTCGAGAGTGCCCAGGTGGCCGAGAAGCCCAGCGGCCTCCGGGCGATCTGGGCGAACACCCTGGAGCCGGTGGCTCCGCTGCCCTGGTACCGGCGGGTGCCCCGCAAGGCTCTGATCGCGGGGGTCGTGGTCGTCGGCCTGTTCGCCGCGCTGACCGTCGCGGCGGTGACCGGGGCCGGCGCCCCGACGCGGCACCGGATCGTGCTCGCGGACCGGATCGGCGACCAGGTGCGGCTCCCGGACGAGGACAGCACCCTGGCCCTGCGCGCCGACATCGAGCGGCAGATGACGGCCCTGCGGCCGTACCGGGAGCTGACGGTGGCCGGCTACGGCGCCGCCGGGTCGACCGAAACCACGCTGACCGTGATCGGGCTGACCGGCAGCTTCCCGGACGTCCGGCGGGAGCTGGACAAGTACTTCGGCACGCAGACGATGAGCGACCCGTCGGACAACCCGGTGGTCGCGCGCCAGGACTACCCGGCCGGCCCCCTCGGCGGCGCGCTGGACTGCGCGGTGCTCGACTACCCGGCCGCGTCCCTCACCACCTGCGCCTGGGCGGACGGCACCACCGTCGGCATCGTCGTCGACGAGACGGGCGCCGGCGAGCCCGAGGAACTGGCCCTGCGCACGCTGGACATCCGGGCCGCCGTCGAGGTCGAGGCGAAGGACTGACCGACGGCCCGCCGGAACTGTCGGACACGCCGTAGGGTCGCCGGAATGACACACAGCCTTGTGGACCCGGCGGCGCTCACGACGGAGATGGCCGTGCAGATACGGACGTGGCGAGTCGACGAGGACTTCACCTGGCGCTCCGTGGCCCGGGCCGCGACCGACCTGTGGGGCTCCGAGTACGGCAGCAACCAGATCTACGGCAGGGACCTCTGCGTCGCCGCCGCGAAGGTGCTGGGCGAAGACCCCGACCGGGAACCGTGGAACTGACCCCGGGGGCGAGCGTGAGAAGTCGGCCCACCCGACTTCCTGCGCGACCGGCGGGCCGGGTCAGTCGTGGGCCGGCGGCGGGGACCAGAGGCCCAACCACTGGTCGGCGCCGAAGGCCTCGAAGCGCTCGACCTCGGTGAAGCCCAGCTTCGCCGCGAGACGCATCGAGGGGAGGTTGGCGGTCTGGGTGGCGAGCACCACCGGTTCGCCGGGGAGCACGCCGGCGAACCAGTCGAGCGCCGCCCCACACGCCTCGGCGGCGTAGCCGCGTCCCCACGCCTGCGGCAGGAACAGGTAGCCGAGCTCGGCCCTCTCGCCGACCCGGCCGAGGCGCCCCGCCTCCTTGCGGAGCAGGACCTGGCCGATCGTCTCCCCGTCGAGATCGACCGCGAAGATGCCGGGGCTGCGGCTGGGCGCCCCGGGCATCTCGCGCTCGATCTCGTCACGCGGCCGGGCCCCACCGAGGTAGGTGTTCACCTCCGGCGAGGCCAGCAGCTCGATGAACGCCGCCCGGTCCCGGGCCTCGGGCTCGCGGAGCACGAGCCGCTCGGTCCTGATCGGGGCGGGCGGCCAGGGAAGGGGTCGCATGGTGGTCTCCTGATCCTCTCGGGCGGCGACTTCCGGCGCCGTTGAAGATCAGGACGGACTCCGGCGGGATGCCAGTTGCGTGCGCCCGGAGGACCGGGCTCAGCCGTGCGGGTTGGCCGGGGTGGGGAGGGCCAGTTCGCACCAGACGGTCTTGCCGATGTAGCCCTCACCGCGCAGGTGGGCGCCCCAGGAGGTGGAGAGGGAGGCGACGAGTCCGAGGCCACGGCCCGACTCGTCGTCGAGGGTGGCGTGGCGCAGGGTCGGGAGCGTGGCGTTCGCATCGGAGACCTCGATGCGGAGGAGGGAGTCGGTGGGGAGGAGGACGCGGACGCCGATCATCCGGTCGCGCTGGGAGCGGGCGTGACGGCAGGCGTTGGTGACGAGTTCGCTGAGGAGGATCAGCCCGGTCTCGGCGGAGTCGACGGGCACCTCCCACTCGAAGGCCTGCCGGATGAAACGGATCCGGGCACGGCCGGCGCTACGAGGGAGGCGGGGGAACATCCACTCGACGACATCGACGGGGTGAGTGAGCATCAGAGTCCTTGGGGGGCGTACGGACGGCTTCACTCGGGAGAGCTGAGTTCGGCCATTTCACCCTTCAAGCGTCGGCAGCCGGGCATAGCCTCAGCAGTTACGCGATACGTACAGCGAGAGCTTGAACCGCCCTGCGACCAGGGCAGGGAGGAGCACGGGGCCGTGAGCACGCCGAAGGAAAACCCGATGTCGTGGAAGTACTGCGGCGACCAGCTCAAGCGGTGGCGTACGAAGGCGGGAGTGACCCGCGAGCAGTTGGCCAAGGAAGCCTGCTACGACATCGAGAGCGTGCGGTCGATGGAGGCGGGGAGGCGGCGGCCGTCGCTCAAGCTGCTTCAGACGGCGGATGAACTGTGTGACGCGAAGGGGATGCTGCTGGGGGCGGCGGACTACCTGGCGCCCGAGAAGTTCCCGTCCTATTCGCAGGGCTACACGCATGCCGAGGCCGACGCGATTGCGATCCACTCGTACGCGGCCCTGCTCATCCCGGGACTGCTCCAGACCGAGGAATACGCCCGAGAGTTGACCAGCCACGCCTGTCCGCCCCTGGACGACGACAGCGTCGAAGCGCGCGTCGCGGGCCGGATGCAACGCCAGGAGAAACTGTCGAACTCACCGAGGGTGCTGTTCGGCTTCGTGATCTACGAAGCCGCACTGCGGGCAAGGGTCAGCAGCGCGGACCTCATGAAGAGGCAGCTCGCGCACATCATCGATGTGAGCCGCCTGCGGAACGTCGCGATCCAGGTGCTTCCTGCAGATCGCGCGGCATATCCCGCCCTCACCGGCCCCATCACCCTACTGGAGACGGCCGACCACGAGCAGCTGGCCTACGTGGAAGGGCATCGAACCGGCGTGCTGCATTCCGACCCGGACAGGGTGAACGTCCTCAGGCAGCGGCATGGAATGATCCGCATGCAGGCCCTCAGTGTCGAGGAGTCCGCAGAGTTCATCGGGAAAGTCTCGGAGGAGCTATGAGCGCCGAAGCCGACTGGTTCAAGTCCAGCTACAGCGACGACAACGGCGGCGAGTGCATCGAAGTCGCCCCCTCCCCCTCCTCCATCCACGTCCGCGACTCCAAGGACAAGGCCGGCCCGACCCTCGCCTTCTCCCCCGCCGCCTGGTCGGCCTTCGTCGCCTTCGCGGCCGAAGCTCAAGCCACCGAGCCCGAGTGACCCCTTAGTGGAACGGGTGGGTAACCACCTTCCAACCACCCCCGCACGCAGCAGATATGACTTATCGTCACGACTTCTCCACAGGCAGTTCCCCCATGTAGCGTGCGCACTAACGAAACAACCCCCGCCGGTGCAGCAACACCGAACGGGGGTCTGACCGGCACGATCGAAGAGGGTTCGATCCTGTGGCTACCCACGACTCTACCGTCATGGCCTCCCCCGGATGCGGCAAGCAGTCGGCCCCCGGGCAACTCCCCCCGGCAGCGGACGACTTCACTCACCTCCCGGCCCGCGAGGCATACCTCGCCAGCCTGATCAACCAGCTTCCCGACGGCGCCGCGATGGACGTGAAAACCCTCGCCGCGCACCAGCCCCTCTTCGGGCAGATGGCCGTCCGCTCGGCCCTCAACAAGCTCTCCACCGCAGGTCACCTGCGCCGCGTCCGGGAACGGGTCAACGCCGAGCACCCCCAGTGGGTGTTCCGCACCTACTTCTCCCGGACGCCCCGCTCCGACGCTTGGTGGAACCACTTCCTCGCCACCGGGGGCGCCGGGGAGGCGTCAACGGATTCCGCACCCGATCCCCCGGAAGAGCGAACGCGCAACCGCGCCCCCCTCACCTCGGTCGCCTACGCCGCCCTCGCCGGCCTCGGCATCGCGGACGCCCGCCTCTCCCTCTCCGCCACCGACTGCGAAGCGCTCGAACCGCTCGCCGCCGAGTGGTTCGCCCGGGGCGCCACCCTGGCCCTCTTCATGAACGCCCTCACCTCGGGCCTGCCCACCCCGGTCCACAGCGCGGCGGCCCTCACCCGGCGCCGCCTGATCGACAAGCTTCCGCCCGAACGCCCGCAGCCGCCGGAAGCCGTCCGCATCCCCGAGTGCACCGACTGCCGGACCCCCTGCCGACCGCAGGTCCTCCTCGGCGGCCTCTGCCGCGCCTGCCGCAGCGGCGGCGGAAATGCGACCCCACGGCCCCGCTCCGGCGGCCTCTCCCCGACCGCCGTCCGCGCGCACGCCGCGCGAGCCCGCCAAGCCATGGTCACATCGCCGCGATCGTGAATATTCACAGGCAATGGCGTTAACGTATGCAAAATCCAAAGGTGAACTAGGTAACAAGCCTTGCATTCCAAGACGCCTGGTTTGCCCGCATGCTGAGATCCGTGCGATAGTCGAAGCGGCCCACCGGCGGGCGACACCGCACGCCGCCCTGGGTCGATGACTTCGGCGGGCCCGACCTGGCACTGCCGACACCCATCGCGCGGCACGCACCCCCTTGGCCGGCGCGATGACCTGCAAGGGCCCCCGCCCGCCGGACCACGGCGAATCCGGGGGCCCTGCGTGTTTTCCGGGGAAACCGTCGGCCCCGCCCGGACCTCGGACCCACCCCGGCCCTCAGGGCCGCTCGCGCACCTTCAGCTCGAACCAGACACCCTTGCCCCGCGGCAGCAGGTCCGCGCCCCAGCGGTCGGCGAGGTCGTCGACGATCTTCAGCCCCCGCCCCCGCTCGTTCACCGGCCTGGCCTCGGCGAGGATCATGCAGGGCAGCGCCCGGGAGGAGTCCCGGACCTCGATCCGGAGCCAGCCGGGCTTGCGGCTGACGTGCAGGCCGATGGTGCGCCCGGCCGCGTGCCGCACCGCGTTGGCCACCAGCTCGCTGGTGAGCAACTCCCCGGCCTCCAGGTGCTGGTGGAGCTCCCAGGACTCCAGGACGGAGAGCACCAGTCTGCGGGCCACCGGGCCCGACTCCGGCCGGGACGGCAGCCGCACCTCGTTGGGCGCCGACTGGTCGCACAGTCTGCCGGAGTACAGCTCCTCCAGCTCCTCGGAGGTGAGCCGCTCCAGCGCCGAGAGCCCGCCGCCCTGGACGTCGATCCAGGAAACCTCGGCCACCGCGCCGACCCCGGGAACCGATGACTGATCTGCTTCGCCCCAACCCGCCATGCGGACCATCATTGCGGAACGCAAGCAGCCGCGTACGGACAATGAGCAAACGATCTCCGCGAGTCGGCATATGCCGGAAGCAAGAAGGGGTCACCCGGGCCGACTTCCGTCAATCCCGAGTTGACCCCTCGCACGCCTCAGCAGCCGGTCACCAGTTGCTCCACGGCACGTTCCAGCCGCTCAGCCCGTTCGCCGGGTCGAGCGTCTCCTTCCGGATCGAGTTCTTCACGACCATCACGTCGCCGACCAGCGAGCCGTCGTAGAACTTGCCCATGGAGGTGCTGGCGCCGCCGCCCTCGACGTCCTTGAGGCCCACGCAGCCGTGGCTGACGTTGTCCTCGCCGAAGGTGCTGCTGCTGCTCCAGTAGTTGCCGTGCACGTACGTGCCGGAGTCGGTGAGCCGCATCGAGTGCGGGACCTGGAGGTCGTACGGCGCGCCGGTCATCCCGGGCAGGGTGCTGGACTGCATCCGCACCACGCCCTCCTTGGACATGACCACCATCGTGCCGTTCCAGGTGGGGTGTTCGGGTGCGCCGGCGCTGATGTCGATGTCGCTCGACGCACCGTCCCGTACGACCGTCATCTTGTGTGCCGCGGCGTCAACCGTCGAAACCTGGGACCGCCCGATCGTGAAGGGCTCGTCCCGGTCCGCGCCGTACACCCCCGGGGCGATCTCGACGCTCTTGAGCCGGTAGTGCACGACCACCTTGGTCCCGGGCGTCCAGTACTGCTCCGGGCGGAAGTCCAGCCGGCGGTCGTTGAACCAGTGGCCCTTGACCACGGTGCCGTTGTCGGTCTGGAAGGTGATGCCCCGCAGGACCTCGTCCTTGTTCTTGACGTCCTTGCCGAAGTTCACCGAGACGATCATGCCGACGCCGTAGGTGGCGTCGTTGTCCACGTTGTCGGAGGCCTTGGCGAGCGCCGTCGGCGTCAGCGTGGTGAAGCTGCTGTCCGCCGTGGCGACCGCGCCGTTCGCGTCCGCGGCCATCGCGCTGACCTGGTAGGCGGTGCCCACCTCCAGGCCGGCCGTCGGCGTCCAGGAGGCGCCGTCGGCGGAGATGGTGCCGGGGACCTCCTTGCCGGCCTTGTCGCTCACCTTGACGGTGGTGAGCCTGCCCCCGGTCGCGCCGATCCTGAGCGCGTTCGGCGCCACGTCCACCGAGCCGGCCTTGGGCTCGATGCTCACGGCGGCCGTGGAGACCTTCGGCACCGCGCTGGTGGGCACCGCGCTGGTGGGCGCCGCCGCCGCGGGCGTGGCAGCGGCCCCGCCGGCCCCCAGGTCGGCCTTGGCCGCGCTGCCCCCCGTACCCCCGCCGCCCCCGCCGCAGGCCGCCGTCAGCGTCATCGCCCCGCCGACCAGACCGACCGCCACCACTCTGCGTATCGACCTCAACGTCGATTCCCTCCCTCAGAAGATCCGAGAAACTCCCCGTGGACCCGACGGACCCGACCGGTTGCACGCACCCGGCCACCGGAAAGGTTGCGCCACGCGTGGGGCTGATCGCCCCGGAAACCGCGGCGGCCCGACCCCAACGGGTGAGGATCGGGCCGCGCGGCGAAGGACTCGCCGGAGGGCCCGGGTATCCGGGCCCTCCGGCGGGTAGGGCCTACCAGTTGGCCCAGTCCACGTTCCAGCCGCCCAGCCCGTTGGAGGGCGCGACGGTCTTCTCCTTGGTGTTCACGACCTTGATCGGGTCGCCGATCATCGAGTCGTTGAAGAACTTGCCCGCGACCGAGCTGTCGCTGCCGCCCTTCACGTCCTGCATCGACACGCAGCCGTGGCTGGCGTTGGTCTTGCCGAACGGGCTGGCCCAGTAGTTGCCGTGCACGAAGGTGCCGGAGGTGGTCAGCCGCATCGCGTGCGGCACGTCCTGGATGTCGTACTCGCCGCCGAGACCGACGGTCTGCGAGTTCATCCGGGTGACCTTCTCCTTGGACATGACCACCATCGTCCCGCCCCAGGACGGCGTGGCGTCCGCGCCCAGGGTGACCGGCAGGGTGGCGCTCTGACCGTCCCGCTCGACGGTCATCTGGTGCGACTTGGCGTCCGCGGTGGAGATCATCGACCGGCCGATGGTGAACGGCTCGTCCTTGTCCACGTCGCCGTAGATGCCGGGCGCGACCTCGACGTTCTTCAGCCGGTACTTGACGGTCACCTTGGTGCCCGGCGCCCAGTACTGCTCCGGGCGGAAGTCCACCCGGCGGTCGCCGAACCAGTGGCCCTTGACCACGGTGCCGTTGCTGGACTCGATGCTGATGCCCTTGACGACGGCGTCCTTGTTCTTGACGTCCTTGTTGAAGTTCACCGAGACGATCATGCCGACGCCGTAGGTGGCGCCGTCGCTGATGTTGTCGTTGGTGGCGATCTTCTTGTCCGGCGTCAGGGTGGTGAACGAGGTGGTGGACGCGGCCACCAGGCCCTCGCCGTCCTTCGCCTGCGCGTTCACCTTGTACGCCATGCCGACCGCGAGCGCCCCCGCGGGCTTCCAGCCGGAGCCGTCCGGGGTGATCGCCCCGTCGACCGGCTTGCCGTCCTTGTCGGTCACCTCGACCGTGGTGAGCTTGCCGTTGGAGACGGACACCTGGAGCCCGTTCGGCGGGACGTCCTGGGCACCGTCCTTCGGCTCGACGGCGAGCACCGCGGCCGAGGGCTTCGGCGTGGCCGACCCGCCCCCGTCCGCCGCGGCCGAAGCCGAGGCCCCACCGCCGGCCGCCGAACCGCCCGAACCACCCGAACCGCTGCCCTTGTCGTCGTTGCAGGCCGCGGTGAGCAGCAGCACCCCACCCATGACCAGCGCCATCGCACTCCTGCGCCCGTAGCGGTTGGTGGTGCGTATCGCTGCGCCGGCCGTCTTACCCGTCTTCACGGTTTCTCCCCTCCCGGTATTCACTCACTTGACGCGTTGAGTGCCCCCATGAGTTGCACTGTCCGGCCGATCTTTCCGGCCGGACCCCGGACGCGCCGGAGCAGGATAACTAAGCCTTCCGAGTGAAAGCTGAGGGGAGTCGGGTTGACGGCGTGTGAAGCAGCCGTGAAGTCGGGACGGAACGGGACGGAAACCCCCTCGGACCCCTGAACGGCCCTTACGGCACGGCCGGCGGCACGGCCGGAACGGACACCACGGCCGACGGAACCCCGGACTCGGACGCCCCGACCGACGCCGCCTGCGGCAGCGCGCTCCCCGCCACCCACTGCTCCCACGGCACGTTCCAGCCGTTGAGCCCGTTCTGCGGCGGCACGAAGTCCCCGGACGAGGCCTTCACCTCCAGCACGTCCCCCGGGATGGTGTGCTCGAACAGCCAGCCCGCCGGGGAGTCCTTGCTCGCCCCGCCCTTGGCATCGGCCAGCCCGATGCAGCCGTGGCTGGTGTTGGCGGCGCCGAACACCCCCGGGTCGGCCCAGTAGTTGCCGTGCACGAAGGTGCCGGAGGTGGTCAGCCGCATGGCGTGCGGGACGTCCTTGATGTCGTACTCGTCGCCCATGCCGACGGTCTGCGAGTCCATCCGGGTCACCTTGTACTTCTCCGACACCACCATCACGCCCCGGTAGGTGGAGTGGTCCCGGCTGCCGCCGGAGACCTTGAGCACCCGGACCACCGCGCCGCCCTGGCCGGCCCGGACGGTCAGGGTGTGGGCGTCCAGGTCGACGGTGGAGACCTGCGCCCGGCCGACGGTGAAGTGCAGCTCCCGGCTCTGGGTGCCGAACTCCCCCGGCGCGCCCTGCACGTCCTTGAGCCGCAGCGCCACCGCGACCTTGGTGCCGGCCGCCCAGTACTGCTGCGGCCGGAAGTCCAGCCGCTGGCCGTCGAACCAGTGCGCGGCCACCGGCACCGGCGGGTCGGCGGCGACCTGGACGGCCTTCTCCACCGCCGCCCGGTCGGTGATCGGACGGCTGAAGCGCAGCGACACCGGCATGCCGACGCCGACCGTGGAGCCGTCCTCCGGGGTGAAGAAGGCCACGAAGGTGTGCGCCCGGGCGACGGTCGTGAACGCCGAGTGCTGGGCCGCCTTCTGGCCCTGCTCGTCCTCGGCGACGGAGTCCAGGGTGAACGCGGTGCCGAGCGGCAGCGGGCCGTCCGGCGCCCAGCCGGTGCCGTCCGGGGCGATCGTGCCGGGCACCTCGGTGCCCTTGGCGTCGGCCAGCCGGACGGAGACCAGCCGGCCCTGCGCGGCGCTCACCCGGACGGCGCCCTCCGGCTGCACGTCCTGCGCGCCGTCGGCCGGCTGCACGGTGAGCACCGCCCGGGACGGCGCCGCCGGCGTGGTGTGCCCACCGGCCGCGACCGCGTCCCCGTCCGGCACGGCCGTGGAGCCACCGCCGCCGCAACCCGTCAGGACGGCAAGGCAGCAGGCCACCGCCGCCGCGCCCCGCGCCCACACCCGTCCTCGGCGCCGCATCCCGGGGCCCTCCCACTGTTCGCGTCCGACGCCGGGAACAACGAGGCGCATCGACGCGGGGACACGCCGATCGCCCCGGAATCCCCCCATCCCGTCAACCCGCCACCCTGGCCGCCATCCGCCGGTAAGCCCCCGTTCAACGGCTTCCGATCTGCGCAATCCGGGAAGGAGAAGGTGAACGGGGTCCGGGACACCCCGCCCAGGGAGGGTGCGGCCATGGCGTCAGGGCAGGAGCTGGAAGCCGGGGTACGGCCGGTCGGCGGTCCGCACCGCACCGCCGAACCGCCCTGGCCCGGCAGCTGGCAGCCGCTCGGCGCCCGCTGCCGCACCGACCGGCGCGGCCGCCGGGGCACCAACTTCGCGCTCTGGGCGGCCGGCGCCGAGGCCGTCGAGCTGTGCCTGTTCGACGAGGACGGCCGGGAGAGCCGGCACCACCTCACCGAGCAGGACGTCCAGATCTGGCACGGCTTCCTCCCCGACGTGCGCCCCGGCACCCGCTACGGCTTCCGCGTGCACGGCCGCTGGGACCCGTGGACCGGCGCCCGCTGGAACCCGGCCAAGCTGCTGCTCGACCCGTACGCCCGCGCCGTGGACGGCTGTTACACCTCGCACGACGCCGTCTGCTCCGCCGTCCGCAACTGGCCCGAGGCGGACGCCGCCGACACCGTCCGGGACAACCGCGACTCCGCGCCGTACGTGCCCAGATCCGTGGTCGTCCACGACGACGACGACTGGTCCGACGACCACCGCCCGAGGACCCCGTGGGCCGAGACGGTGCTCTACGAACTGCACGTGCGCGGCTTCACCATGCGCCACCCCGAGGTCCCGCCGCAGCTGCGCGGCACCTACGCCGGCCTCGCCCACCCCGCCGCCGTCGCCCACCTCACCCGCCTCGGGGTGACCGCCGTCGAGCTGCTGCCGGTGCACCAGCACGCCAGCGAGGACCACCTGCAGGCCCGCGGACTGGTCAACTACTGGGGCTACAACACGATCGGCTACTTCGCCCCGCACGCCGGCTACTCCGCCTCCGGCTCCCGCGGCGGCCAGGTCGGCGAGTTCAAGCGGATGGTCCGCGCCCTGCACGCCGCCGGGATCGAGGTGATCCTGGACGTGGTGTTCAACCACACCGCCGAGGGCGGCGCACTCGGCCCGGCGCTCTCGCTGCGCGGCATCGACAACGCCGCCTACTACCGCCTCCCGCCCAACCGCCCCCGCGGCTACGCCGACTACACCGGCTGCGGCAACACCCTGGACACCCGCCGCCCCCAGGTGATCCGGCTGATCACCGACTCACTGCGCTACTGGGTCGCCGAGATGGGCGTGGACGGCTTCCGCTTCGACCTGGCCGCCGCGCTGGCCCGCGGCGGTCCGAACGGCGGCGACGCAGTCGACATGGACCACCCCTTCCTCGCCGCCGTCGCCCAGGACCCCCTGCTCAGCCGGGTGAAGCTGATCGCCGAGCCCTGGGACGTGGGCCCGGGCGGCTACCAGGTCGGCGGCTTCCCCCCGCTGTGGGCCGAGTGGAACGACAAGTACCGCGACACCGTACGGGACTTCTGGCGCGGCGCCCGCCCCGACGTGCGCGAGCTCGGCTACCGCCTCTCCGGCTCCTCCGACCTCTACCAGCGGGCCGGCCGCCGCCCGGGCGCCTCGGTCAACTACGTGACGGCGCACGACGGTTTCACCCTGCGCGACCTGGTCTCCTACGACCGCAAGCACAACGAGGCCAACGGCGAGGACAACCGGGACGGCACCGAGGACAACCGCTCCTGGAACCACGGCGCCGAGGGCGAGACCGCCGACCCGGCGGTCAACTCCCTGCGCCTGCGCCAGCTGCGCAACCTGACGGCCACCCTGCTGCTCTCCGCCGGCGTCCCGATGATCACCGCCGGCGACGAGCTGGGCCGCACCCAGGGCGGCAACAACAACGCCTACTGCCAGGACAACGAGGTCGGCTGGCTGGACTGGTCGCTGCTGGAGCAGCCCGGCTGGCAGGAGCTGTGCGAGCTCACCGCCCGGCTGGTCCGGCTGCGCCGGGCCCACCCGGTGCTGCGCCGCCGGGCGTTCTTCTCCGGCCGCGCCACCGGCCCCGGCGGCCGGCCCGACCTCGTCTGGTTCACCCCGCGGGGCACCGAGATGACCGAGGCCGACTGGTTCGCGCCGACCGCCTGCCTCGGCATGCTGCTCTGCGGCACCGCGCTGTCCGAACGGGACGAGACCGGGCTGCCGCTCAGCGACGACAGCTTCCTGCTGCTGCTCAACGCGGGCCACGAACCGGTGGTGTTCACCCTGCCCGGCGAGCCCCGCGCGGCGCCGGCCGCCGAACGGGAGCCGATGACCGGGCGGGAGGCGCCGGCCGGGCGGGAGGCGGCGGTCGGGCGGGAGGCGGCGGTCGGCTGGGAGACGGTGGTCGACACCGCCGCGGGCCCGGACGGACCGTGCCCGCGCGGCGCCGTCGTGCTCGGCGGGCGCTCGCTGCGGCTGCTGCGCGCGCCCGCCGTCTGAGGGCCCGGGCTCAGCCGCGGGCGTGCCCGAGCTCGACGTTCTCCAGCACCCCGATCGCGTCCGGCACCAGCACCGCCGCCGAGTAGTAGGTGCTGACCAGGTAGGAGGCGATCGCCTTCTCGTCGATGCCCATGAACCGCACGTTCAGGCCCGGCTCCACCTCGTCCGGGATGCCGACCTGGGTGAGGCCGACCACGCCCTGGTTCTCCTCGCCGACGCGCATCGCGATGAACGCGGTGGTCTGCTGGTCGGACACCGGGATCTTGTTGCACGGGAAGATCGGCACCCCGCGCCAGGTCGGCCGCTGCTTGCCGAGGACGTCGACGGTGGACGGGTAGACGCCGGCCCGGTTGCACTCCCGCTCGAAGGCCGCGATCGCCCGCGGGTGGGCGAACAGGTAGTCGGTGTCACGGCGCATGCTCAGCAGCTCGTCCAGGTCGTCCGGGGTGGGCGCCCCGGCGCGGGTCTGGATCCGCTGGTCGAAGTCGGCGTTGCCGAGCAGGCCGAACTCCGGGTTGTTGACGAGCTCGTGCTCCTGCCGCTCCCGCAGGGCCTCGACGGTCAGCCGCAGCTGCTCCTCGGTCTGGTTCATCGGCTGGTTGTAGAGGTCCGCGACCCGGGTGTGCACCTTGAGCACGGTCTGCGCGACGCTCAGCTCGTACTCGCGCGGCTTCAGCTCGTAGTCCACGAAGGCGCCGGGCAGCTCGTACTCGCCCCGGTGGCCGGCCGAGAGGTCGATCCTCGCCTCGCCGTGCTCGTTCTGCGCCTGCGCGACGTCGGCGGCGAAGCCCAGCAGCTGCTCGCGCAGCGCCTCGGAGCGGCCGATCAGCTCCTGGAGCACCGGCCAGGACAGCGTCATCGCGACCCCTGAGGTGTTCGCCCGCACGGTGTACGGCCAGGTGCCGCCGCCCTCGGTGATCGCCTCGGCGCCCAGGTGGTCGCCGTCCGCGAGCGAGCCGAGCACGGTCTGCTCGCCGTACTTGCCGGTGCCGATCCGGTCCACCTTGCCGTGCGCGATCAGGAACACCTCCTCGATCGGCGCCCCCTCCCGCACCAGCACGTCGCCCTGCGCGAAGTCCCGCTGGACGAACCGGCGGGCCATCTCGGCGAGCACCTCCTCGTCCTCGAAACCGCGCAGCGCCGGAACCTCGGCCAGCGAGGGGGCGATCACCGTCACCGCGGAGCCGGTCTTCGCGAAGCTCACCCGGCCCTGCCCGGGGGCGAAGCTCAGCCGCCGGTTGACCCGGTAGGTGCCCGCGCTGACCTCCACCCACGGCAGCATCCTCAGCAGCCAGCGGGAGGTGATCTCCTGCATCTGCGGCTTCGACTTGGTCGTCGTCGCCAGGTTCCGCGCCGCGGTCGTGCTGAGACTGAGCTGGGCCCGTACCTGCACGATTGCGGAGCCGGGCCCCGGGGTGGGTTCGGTTTCGACCGTCATGTGTGCACTCCTGTCACTCGCGCATCAAAGGCAGTCCGTCAGGAGCTGTCATCGGCCGATCAGCAGGGCGCTCGCAAGAGGCGCGCGGCGCACTCCTGTCCGCACGAACGGCTGTGCGCGCCCCGTCCTTTCGCGCCCGCCCCGGCCGTTCAGGTGGCCGGTTCTCGGCGGGCCGCACCGACAGGGGCGAAAAACCGGATGAGAAGTGACGGGCTCTGTGCCTACCCTCACCGCGATGGCCGAGAACAGGCAGGACCACGACAACCCGCCCCAGGGAAGCCCCCGAACCGACGGCCCCGGGGAGCTGGGCAGAACCGACGAACCCGACGGAACCGGCCGGACCGGGCCCGGGCCGCGACACTCCGCGGTCCGCTCCCTGCTACGCCTGTGGCCGTACGCCCGTGCCGTCCGCGGCCGGCTGGCCGTCTCGGTGACGGCCGCGACGCTCGCCATGCTGAGCACCCTCGCCGTCCCGGTGGTCCTCGGCCGGATCGTGGACGGCCCGCTCGCCGAGCGCGACCTCGCCGGCCTCTGGCCCCTGGTCGGCCTGCTGCTGATCCTCGGCCTGGTCGAGTCGGCGCTGTTCTACACCCGCCGGGTGGTGCTGGCCCGCCCGCTGGCCGGGCTGGAGACGGCGATGCGCGGGGACCTCTTCGCCAAGCTCCAGCGGCTGCCGGTCTCCTTCCACGACCGCTGGGGCTCCGGCCAGTTGCTCTCCCGGGCCACCGCCGACATGTACACCATGCGGCTGTTCCTGGCCTTCCCGCTGGTCTTCCTGATCGTCAACTCGGTGATGTTCCTGGCCGGCACGGTGCTGATGTTCACCCAGGACTGGCGGCTCGCCCTGATCGCCCTGATCCCGGTCGTCCCGCTGTTCGTGGTCACCCGGCGGTTCGAGACCGGCTACTCCGGCGCCACCCGGCGCGCCCAGGACCAGAACGGGGACCTCGCCACCGTGGTCGAGGAGTCCGTCCTCGGCATCCGCATCCTCAAGGCCTTCGGCCGCCACCGCTCGATGGCCGAGCGCTTCCGCGCCCAGTCCCAGGAGCTGCGCCGCACCGAGCTGCGCAAGGCGCACCTGCTCGCCAACCTGTGGGCGGTCACCGTCGGACTGCCGGAGATCGCGCTGGGCTGCGCCCTCGCCGTCGGCGCCTACCTGGTGGCGAACGACGGCCTGAGCGCCGGCACCCTGGTCGCCTTCCTCTCCACCGCGCTCGCGCTGCGCTGGCCCGTCGAGTCGCTCGGCTGGCTGCTCGCCTACGGCAACGACGCGGCCACCGCCACCGACCGCTTCTTCGAAGTGATGGACGAGCCGGAGACCCCGGACCCGGGCACCGCCGCCGAACTCGCCGCCGCGGACGGCATCCGCTTCACCGGCGTCCGCTTCCGCTACCCCGACGCCCCCGGGGACAGCCCCGACCTGCTGGCCGGCATCGACCTGCACGTCCGCAGCGGCGAGACGATGGCCCTGGTCGGCGCCACCGGCAGCGGCAAGACCACGCTCACCGCCCTGCTCCCCCGGCTGTACGACGCCACCGCCGGCACCATCACGCTGGACGGCCGGGACGTCCGCGAGCTGCCCCGGCAGCGGCTGCGCGAACTCGTCGCGGTCGCCTTCGAGGAACCCACCCTGTTCTCCGCCACCGTCCGGGAGAACGTCCTGATGGGCGCCCCGGGCGCCGGCGAGGAGCAGCTGCGCACCGCCCTCGCCACCGCCCAGGCCGGCTTCGTCGAGAAGCTCCCGCAGGGCCCGGACACCGAGGTCGGCGAGCAGGGGCTGAGCCTGTCCGGCGGCCAGCGCCAGCGCCTCGCGCTGGCCCGCGCGGTGGTCGGCGACCCGGCCTTCCTGGTGCTGGACGACCCGCTCTCCGCCCTGGACGTGCACACCGAGGCCCTGGTCGAGCGGGCGCTGCGCGAGGTCCTCGGCACCACCACCGCCCTGGTGGTCGCCCACCGCCCCAGCACCGTGCTGCTCGCCGACCGGGTCGCGGTGCTGGCGGACGGCCGGATCGCGGCCGTCGGCACCCACCAGGAGCTGCTGCGCGACTGCGCGCACTACCGAGAACTGATGTCGGGCGAGGCCGCCCCGGTGCCCGAGGGCTCCCTCGCGTCGAATGGAGGGCGCGCATGACCACCACCGCCGAACCCGTCCGGACCGGGCCCGCCGAGCCGGCCGAGGAGGAGCTGCCCGCACCTCCCGCCGACGAGGAGGACATCCCCGTCCCACCGGGTGCTCCCCGGGCGCTGCTGCGCTCGCTGCTCGGCCCGCACCGGGCCCGGATCACCATCGCGATGGTGATCATCCTGGTCCAGCAGGCCGCGCTCCAGACCGGACCGCTGCTGGTCGCGGTGGCGATGGACCGCGGCATCCCGGCACTGCGCGAGCACGACTCCGGCCCGCTGATCGCGGTGGTCGCGGCCTACCTGTTCTGCGCGCTGCTCAGCCCGGTGCTGCAGTGGGCGTTCATCAAGATCAGCGCCCGGGTCAACCAGGACATCGTGCTGGAGCTGCGCGGCCGGATCTTCCGGCACGCCCAGCGGCTCAGCCTGGACTTCCACGAGCGCTACACCTCGGGCCGGATCATCTCCCGCGCCACCAGCGACATCGACGCGCTGCGCGAGCTGCTCTCCGAGGGTCTGCAGGAGCTGCTGACGGTCTTCCTGTCGGTCTGCTACATCTCGGTGCTGCTGCTGGTGCTGGACTGGCGGCTCGGCCTGGTCTCGCTGGCGGCCTTCCTGCCGCTGGCCCTGATCGCCCGCTCCTTCCGCCGCCGCTCGCGCCGGGTCTACCGGCGCTCGCGCACCTCGGCGGCCTCGCTGATCGTCCGCTTCACCGAGACCATGAACGGCATCCGTCCGGTGCAGGCCTTCCGCCGCGAGAAGGCCAACGACGCGGCCTTCGCCGTGGTCAACCAGCAGTCCGCCACCGCGACGGCGGACGGCCTGCTGGAGATCGCCCGCTACGTCGGCCTCTCCCGCGCCACCGCCAACCTGTGGACCACCGGCGTGGTGCTGCTCGGCGCCTACCTGGTCGTGGACGACGCGCTGGAGCTGGGCGTGCTCACCGCCTTCGCGCTCTACCTGCGCCGGCTCTTCGACCCGATCGACCAGCTGGCGATGTTCCTGAACAGCTACCAGTCGGCCGCCGCCGCCCTGGAGAAGATCTCCGGCCTGCTCGCCCACGAGCCGACCGTCGCCGAGCCGGCCGAGCCCGTCGAGCTGCCCCGGGCCGACGGCAAGGGCCGGGCGGTGGCCTTCGAGGGCACCCGCTTCGCCTACCGGACCGGCAAGGAGGTGCTGCCGCCCTTCGACCTGTCGATCCCGGCCGGGCAGACGGTGGCGGTGGTCGGCGCGACCGGCGCGGGCAAGTCGACGGTCGCCAAGCTGCTGGCCCGCTTCTACGACCCGACCGACGGCCGGATCCGGCTGGACGGCGTGGAGCTGCGCGACCTGGCCACCCCCGAGCTGCGGCGCGGGGTGGTGATGGTCACCCAGGAGTCCTTCCTGTTCTCCGGCACCGTCGCCGAGAACATCGCGATCGGCCGCCCCGGCGCCACCCGCGCGGAGGTCGAGCAGGCCGCCCGCGACATCGGCGCGTACGAGTTCATCGCCGCCCTGCCGGACGGCTTCGACACCGACGTGCGCAAGCGCGGCGGCCGGATCTCGGCCGGCCAGCGCCAGCTGGTGGCCTTCGCCCGCGCCCTGCTGGCCGACCCGGCGGTGCTGATCCTGGACGAGGCGACCAGCTCGCTGGACGTCCCCGGGGAGCAGGCCGTGCAGCGGGCGATGCGCACCGTGCTGGCCGGCCGGACGGCGGTGATCATCGCCCACCGGCTCTCCACCGTGGAGATCGCCGACCGTGTCCTGGTGATGGACCAGGGCCGGATCGTGGAAGATGGCTCCCCACAGGAGCTGATCGACGGCTCCGGCCGTTTCGCCGCCCTCCACCGGGCCTGGCGGGACAGCCTGGTCTAGGGTCCGGCTCCGGGCCCCCATGAATGTGCCCGACCGGGTGCGCCGTCACGCACCCGGCCGGGCCTCCCCACTTCCCGACCGGACGTACGGGCCCGGCCGCGGCCGTGGTTCACGGCCCCGCGGGCGGCTGCCGTCCTCCCCGGGACGCACGGCAGCCGCCCGCGGGGTCAGCGCAGCAGTCCGGCGTCCATCCCGGCCGACTCGGCCGGCAGGGCGACCAGCCCCAGCTCGGCCGGCGAGGCCAGCCGGGGGTGCGCGGGCAGCACCCGGACGGTGTAGCCGAACGGGCCGGTCCGGCACAGCTCCAACGAACCCTCGTAGCGGGTGCGGCCGTCCAGGTCCGGCCCGCCGACCGGCTTGAGGGCGAGCAGGCAGGCGTCCGAGATCCGGTCCCGTTCGTCCACCCGGCCGGAGACCGCCTGCACCTCGACGTCGCCCGGTTCCAGCGTCCCGAGCGCGACCTGCACCCGCAGCGCCAGCGAGCTGCCCAGCTCCTGCGCCTCGGCCGGGCAGTCCGCCTCGACGTGCTCGACCCGGACGGCCGGCCACGCCTCCCGGACCTTCGCCTTCCAGACCGCCAGCTCGCGCGCGCCCGTGAACCGCCCGGTCGCGTGCTGCCCCGCCAGCTCCCGCTGGGCCTGCGCCGCCGGGGCGTACAGCCGTTCGACGTACTCCCGGACCATCCGCCCGGCCAGCACCTTGGGCCCGAGGGTGACCAGGGTGTGCCGGACCATGGCGATCCACTGCTGCGGCAGCCCGTCGGCGTCCCGGTCGTAGAACCGGGCGGCGACCTGGTTCTCGATCAGGTCGTAGAGCGCGGCCGCCTCGATGTCGTCGCGCCGCTCGGCCTCGCCGCTGTCCGGGTCGAGCGCCCCGCCGCTCTCGTCGGCGGTGGGGATCGCCCAGCCGTTGCGGCCGTCGAACCACTCGTCCCACCAGCCGTCCAGGACGGACAGGTTGAGGCAGCCGTTGAGCGCGGCCTTCATCCCGGAGGTGCCGCAGGCCTCCAGCGGGCGCAGCGGGTTGTTCAGCCAGACGTCGCAGCCCGGGTAGAGGCGCTGGGCCATCGCCATGTCGTAGTCCGGCAGGAAGACGATCCGGTGCCGCACCGCCGGATCGTCGGCGAAGGCGACCATCTGCTGGATCAGCCGCTTGCCGCCGTCGTCGGCCGGGTGGGCCTTGCCGGCGACGACGATCTGCACCGGCCGGGTGGGGTGCAGCAGCAGTCCGCGCAGCCGCTCCGGGTCGCGCAGCATCAGGGTGAGCCGCTTGTACGAGGGCACCCGGCGGGCGAAGCCGATGGTGAGCACGTCGGGGTCGAGCACCGAGGAGACCCAGCCGAGCTCGGCCGCGCCGGCCCCGCGCCGGCGCCAGGAGGCGTGCAGCCGGCGGCGGGCCTCCTCCACCAGCTGGGCCCGCAGGGTGCGCCGCAGCTCCCAGACCTCGGTGTTGCCGATGCGTTCCAGTCCGCTCCAGCGCCGGGTCTCGCCGGTGGTCATCGCCTCCTCGGCGCGCTCGGCACCGAGTTCGGCGGCGCCGAGCCGGACCACCGCCGGGTCGATCCAGGTGGCGGCGTGCACGCCGTTGGTGACCGAGGTGATCGGCACCTCCGCGGGGTCGAAGCCGGGCCACAGGCCGTTGAACATCGAGCGGCTGACCTCGCCGTGCAGGGTGGAGACCCCGTTGGCGCGCTGGGCGAGCCGCAGGCCCATGGCGGCCATGTTGAAGAGCTTCGGGTCCCCGTCGGGCCAGCTCTCGGCGCCGAGCGCGAGCACCTGGTCGACCGGTACGCCCGGCAGCGTGGCGTCGCCGCCGAAGTGGCGGGCGACCAGCTCGCGGTCGAAGCGGTCGATGCCGGCCGGGACGGGCGTGTGGGTGGTGAAGAGGGTGCCGGCCCGGACGGCCTCCAGGGCGGCGGCGAAGTCGAGGCCGGCCCGGCCGTCGGCGATCAGTTCGCGGATGCGTTCGACGCCGAGGAAACCGGCGTGGCCCTCGTTGGTGTGGAAGACGTCGGGGGCGGGGTGCCCGGTGAGCCGGCAGTAGGTGCGCACCGCCCGGACGCCGCCGATGCCGAGCAGCATCTCCTGGAGCAGCCGGTGCTCGCTGCCGCCGCCGTACAGCCGGTCGGTGACGTCCCGCTCGGCGGGCGAGTTGGCCTCGATGTCGGAGTCGAGCAGCAGCAGCGGGACCCGCCCGACCTGGGCCTTCCAGATGTGGGCGGCCAGGGTGCGGCCGCCGGGCAGGGCGAGGTCGACCCGGCCGGGGGTGCCGTCGGCCTCCCGCAGCAGGCTGACCGCGAGTTCGTCCGGATCGAGCAGCGGATAGCGCTCCTGCTGCCAGCCGTCCCGGCTCAGGGACTGCCGGAAGTAGCCGTGCCGGTAGAACAGGCCGACGCCGACGACCGGCACGCCGAGGTCGCTGGCGGCCTTGAGGTGGTCGCCGGCCAGGATGCCGAGTCCGCCGGAGTACTGGGGCAGCGCGGCGGCGATGCCGTACTCCGGCGAGAAGTAGGCGATCGCGGCGGGCAGCGGGGCGGCGTCGGACTGCTGCCGGTTCTGGTACCAGCGGGGGCCGGTGAGGTACTCGCGCAGGTCGTCGGCGAGGTCGCCGAGTCTGCGCAGGAAGCGCCGGTCCGTGGCGAGTGCGGCCAGTCGGGCGGCCGGGACCTCCCCGAGCAGCCGTACCGGGTCCTCGCCGGTCGCGGCCCAGACCTCCGGGTCCACGGACCGGAAGAGGTCCCTGGTCTCGGGGTGCCAGGACCAGCGCAGGTTGAGGGCCAGCTCGTGCAACGGCTGGAGTTGTTCGGGCAGGACGGTGCGGACGGTGAATCTGCGGATTGCCTTCACGGCGTGAAGCGTAGCCTCGGCGGTCGGTCCGACAGTGCGTCAAGTGGGCTATTGGGCATCCGTTCGGGCTATTGATGAGATCGCATTCGGCGCATTGGTCTGCACGAGGGGCGCGCGCGGCGCACATTTCGGAGGCCCGCGCTACCAATACGTGAACTCTTCGGTACGACTCCATTTCCGGGGGCCCGTCCACCCGGGAGAAGGCCCGAAACTACTGTCGTACCGCTGCAAAAACCTTGTCGCCGGTGCGAGGATGACCGAAGGTCGTTGGTGCTGTGGGGAGTGCGACGACGGGTGGCGTCCCCCGCGAAGCAGCACGTCCGAATCCTTTTCGTGTTGGCCGTTCCCGTCCTTCTTAGCCCATTCGGCGCTCACCGCGCACGGACGCGTGTCCTGACGCCCGGCCCGCTCGTTCACGGGTGGACCGGGTCGGCCGGGGCGTGGCCCGCGCAGGCGTGCGCCGGGACGCACACGGGCTCCGGGGCGTCCCACCACCGGCTCGGCGGGCGCCGGGCAGGTTGCCGGGAACAGCGGCGCGGGCAGGCTCCGGTGGCACGTCCTCCCCACCCAGCAGTCCTCCGGTACTCCCCCGGCCCGACCCCGGCCCGCGGGGAGCTGCCGCCGATCTCGGGCAGGAGCTTGGCATGCACGGCGACACGCGGGACCAGTCCACACCGGTGGCCGAAGGCCTCGACGCAGCGGTCGCGGAATCCGCCGGACGGATGGATTCTGACACTCGGACAGATCCGGCGATGCCGGCGCCGAGGGCGTCCGGGGCGGGCGGTGGCGGATCCTCCGAAGCCCAGCCCCCCGCGGCACAGCCCTCCGCGACCCGACACCCCGGGAGCGAGGAGGACCGGACCGCGACGCCCCGCCGGCGCACCACCACGCGCCGCACCACCGGCACCGCGTCGGCCACCACCCCGAAGGCCGGCACCGGGGCCGATCCCGCGCCGCGCCGCCGGACCGCGGCCGAACCCGCCGGGAGGACCGTCGGCAAGGCCGCCGCCAAGCCCTCCACCAAGCCCTCCACCAAGCCCTCCGCCCGCAAGACGACAGAGAGCGACACCGTGATCGGCCGCATCCCCGTCCTGGACGTCAGTCCCCTCGTCGACGCCGGCCGCCGCCCGGCCAAGGCCGTCGTCGGCGAGACCTTCCCGGTCACCGCGACCGTCTTCCGCGAGGGCCACGACGCCGTCAACGCCAACGTGGTGCTGCGCGACCCGCGCGGCCGCAGCGGCCCGTGGACGCCGATGCGCGAACTGGCCGAGGGCACCGACCGCTGGGGCGCGTACGTCACCCCGACCGCGCCCGGGCGCTGGTCGTACCTGGTGGAGGCGTGGAGCGACCCGGTCGCCACCTGGCGCAAGACCGCCGCGGTGAAGCTGCCCGCCGGGATCGACACCGCGCTGGTCCTGGAGGAGGGCGCCCGGCTGCTGGAACGGGCCGCCGCCGGGGTGCCCAAGAAGGAGGGCCGCGCCGACCTGCTGGCCGCCGCCGACGCGCTGCGCGACCCGACCATGCCGCCGCTGTCCCGGCTGGCCGCCGCGCTCGCCCCCGAGGTGCTCGACGTGCTGGTCCGCCACCCGCTGCGCGAGCTGCTCAGCGCCTCCCGCCCGCTGCCGCTCCAGGTGGACCGCGAGCGCGCGCTGTTCGGCTCCTGGTACGAGTTCTTCCCCCGCTCGGAGGGCGCCGTGGTGGACCCGACCGGCGTCGAGCCGCCGCGCCCGGGCAACCTGCGCACCGCCGCCGAGCGGCTGCCGGCCGTCGCCGCGATGGGCTTCGACGTGGTCTACCTGCCGCCGGTCCACCCGATCGGCCGAGCCTTCCGCAAGGGCCCGGACAACACCCTGACGGCCGGCCCGCACGACGTCGGCTCGCCCTGGGCGATCGGCTCCCCCGAGGGCGGCCACGACGCGGTCCACCCGGACCTCGGCACCATCGAGGACTTCGACCACTTCGTCACCGAGGCCCGGGCGCTGCACCTGGAGGTGGCGCTGGACTTCGCCCTCCAGTGCTCCCCCGACCACCCCTGGGTGAACAAGCACCCGGAATGGTTCAGCCATCGCGCGGACGGCACCATCGCGTACGCCGAGAATCCGCCGAAGAAGTACCAGGACATCTTTCCGGTCAACTTCGACCAGGACATGGACGGAATCGTCAAGGAAACCATCCGGATCCTCCGGTTCTGGATGTCCCACGGCATCCGGATCTTCCGGGTCGACAACCCGCACACCAAACCGGTGGCGTTCTGGGAGAAGGTGCTCGCCGACGTCGCCCGGACCGACCCCGACGTCGTGTTCCTGGCGGAGGCCTTCACCCGCCCGGCGATGATGCACACCCTGGCGAAGATCGGATTCCACCAGTCGTACACGTACTTCACCTGGCGCACCACCAAACCGGAACTCACCGAGTACCTCACCGAACTCACCGGTGACGCCGCCGCCTACATGCGGCCCAACTTCTTCACCAACACCCCGGACATCCTGCACGCGTACCTCCAGCACGGCGGCCGGGCCGCCTTCGCGGTCCGCGCGGTGCTCGCCGCCACCCTCTCCCCCAGCTACGGCGTCTACGCCGGCTACGAGCTGTACGAGGACGAGCCGGCCCACCCGGGCTCCGAGGAGTACCTGCACTCGGAGAAGTACGAACTGCGCCCGCGCGACTGGAGCCGCACCGACACCCTGGCCCCGCTGCTGACCGTGCTGAACCGGCTGCGCCGCCGCCACCCCGCCCTCCAGCAGCTGCGCGACCTGCGCTTCCACCCCACCGACAACGACCAGGTGCTCGCCTACTCCAAGACCGCGACCACCCCCGAGGGGCTCACCGACCAGGTCATCACCGTGGTGAACCTCGACCCGCACCACGTCCAGGAGGCCACCGTCACGCTGGACGGCGACGGCCCGTACGCGGTGCACGACGAGCTCACCGGCGCCGTCTTCACCTGGGGCCGGCACAACTACGTCCGGCTCGATCCCTCAGCCGAGCCGGCTCACCTCCTCACGGTTCGGAGGAACCCAGCGTGACAGTGAACGAGCCCGTCCCCGACACCTTCCCCGAGACCTCGAAGAAGACGCTCGACCCCGACTGGTTCAAGCGTGCGGTCTTCTACGAGGTGCTGGTGCGGTCCTTCCAGGACAGCAACGGCGACGGGGTCGGGGACCTCAAGGGGCTCACGGCCAAGCTCGACTACCTCCAGTGGCTCGGGATCGACTGCCTCTGGCTCCCCCCGTTCTTCGCCTCGCCCCTGCGCGACGGCGGGTACGACGTGTCCGACTACACCTCGGTGCTGCCGGAGTTCGGCGACCTCGCCGACTTCATGGAGTTCGTCGACGCCGCCCACGCCCGCGGCATGCGCATCGTCATCGACTTCGTCATGAACCACACCAGCGACCAGCACCCGTGGTTCCAGGCCTCCCGGACGGACCCGGACGGGCCGTACGGCGACTTCTACATGTGGGCCGACGACGACAAGCAGTACCCGGACGCCCGGATCATCTTCGTCGACACCGAGACGTCCAACTGGACCTACGACCCCGTCCGCAAGCAGTACTTCTGGCACCGCTTCTTCTCGCACCAGCCGGATCTCAACTACGACAACCCCCGGGTCCAGGACGAGATGATCGCCGGGCTGCGGTTCTGGCTCGACCTCGGCATCGACGGCTTCCGGCTGGACGCGGTGCCGTACCTGTTCGCCCGCGAGGGCACCAACTGCGAGAACCTGCCGGAGACCCACGAGTTCCTCCAACGGGTCCGCAAGGAGATCGACGCCAACTACCCGGACACCGTGCTGCTCGCCGAGGCGAACCAGTGGCCGGAGGACGTCGTCGACTACTTCGGCGACTTCGCCTCCGGCGGCGACGAGTGCCACATGGCGTTCCACTTCCCGGTGATGCCTCGGATCTTCATGGCGGTGCGCCGGGAGTCCCGCTACCCGGTGTCGGAGATCCTCGCCAAGACCCCGCAGATCCCCGGCGGCTGCCAGTGGGGCATCTTCCTGCGCAACCACGACGAGCTGACCCTGGAGATGGTCACCGACGAGGAGCGCGACTACATGTACGCGGAGTACGCCAAGGATCCGCGGATGCGCGCCAACGTGGGCATCCGCCGCCGGCTCGCCCCGCTGCTGGAGAACGACCGCAACCAGATCGAGCTGTTCACCGCCCTGCTGCTCTCCCTGCCCGGCTCCCCGGTGCTCTACTACGGGGACGAGATCGGCATGGGCGACAACATCTGGCTCGGCGACCGGGACGGCGTGCGCACCCCGATGCAGTGGACCCCGGACCGCAACGCGGGTTTCTCCTCCGCCGACCCGGGCAGGCTCAGTCTGCCGCCCATCATGGACCCGGTGTACGGCTACCAGGTGACCAACGTCGAGGCGCAGCAAAGCAGTTCGAGTTCGCTGCTGCACTGGACGCGTCGCATGATCGAGATCCGCAAGCTCAATCCGGCGTTCGGCCTCGGCGGCTACGCCGAACTGCCCTCCAGCAACCCCGCCGTACTGGCCTTCGTGCGCGAGCACGAGGGGGACCTGGTCATGTGCGTGAACAACTTCTCGCGGTTCGCGCAGCCGACCGAGCTGGACCTGCGGCAGTACGGCGGGCGGTATCCGGTCGAGCTGATCGGCGGGGTGCGCTTCCCGTCGATCGGCGAGTGGCCCTACCTGCTCACCCTGGCCGGGCACGGCTTCTACTGGTTCCAGCTCCGGCAGCCCCCGCGCCTGAGCGGGACCAGGCGATCGAAGTAACGATCCGCCGCACGCCGCACACCAGCGTGAACAGCACCATCAGACCCTCCGGGGGCGCGAGTTGAACCCCCGCGCCCCCGGAGTTCTCTGCACCACCGCGTACGGAGAACAGCCCAACGGCCACCCACACGAAGGCGTGACACCCGAGCCGTGCTCGCGTGCCGCGACCGCCGCGCCGCCGCAATCCGGAAGACTGACGGACCCGGCCACGACCCGTCGGGCAGTCCGCGTGCTTCCGGGGAAAGGGAGCCATGTCCGAAACCTCCCGTTCTCAAGCCCACCTCCAGGACGGCGCCCCCGCCGGTTCCGCCGCCGCGGCGGGCACCCGGGGCGCCGGGGTCCGGAGAACCGCCCTGGGCGTCAGCGAACTCGTCCAGGCGGCCCTGCCGCTGATCGCGGCGTGGCTGCCCACCCAGCGCTGGTACGCAGCTCCGCGAAGCAGGCCGCCGAGAAGGCCGTCGCCCAGCAGAACGCC
>NZ_JBIVVI010000003.1:0-28287 GCF_044757675.1 Kitasatospora sp. NPDC091257 | reverse complement strand
GGCGTGGGGAGGCGCCCCCGCATCCCCACGCCCGTGACACGACCCCGGCCCGCTCCGCTACGCGGCCCGTTCCGTCTCCTCCTCGACGATCCGTCCGTCCCGGACCTCGATCACCCGGTCGGCGAGCCCCATCAGCGTCGGGTCGTGGGTGGCGACCAGCACCGTGACGCCCTCGCTGCGCACCACCGCGCGCAGCAGCTCCATGATCGAGCGGCCGGTCTCGGAGTCCAGCTGACCGGTCGGCTCGTCGGCGATGATCAGGCTGGGCTCGTTGGCCAGCGCACGGGCGATGGCGACGCGCTGCTGCTGGCCGCCGGAGAGCTCGCCGGGGCGCTGGTTGGCGTGGTCGGCCAGCCCGACCAGGGCGAGCAGGGTGTGAGCGCGCTCCTCGCGTTCGGCGGCCGGGGCCTTGCGCAGTCGCATGGGCACGCCGACGTTCTCGGCGGCGGTGAGCATCGGGATCAGCCCGAAGGACTGGAAGACGAAGCCGATCCGCTCCCGCCGCAGGGCGAGTCGACCGTCCTCGTCCAGCCCGGCGAGGTCGATGCCGTCCAGCGCGATGCTGCCGCCCGTCGGCGTGTCCAGGCCGCCGACCAGGTTGAGCAGGGTGGTCTTGCCGGAGCCGGACCGGCCCTTGAGTGCGGCCAGTTCTCCGCGGCCGACGGTGAACGACACGCCGCGCAGGGCGTGCACGGTCCGCTCGCCGGTGCCGAAGCTGCGGCGGAGATCGGTCACGGCCACCATCGGCTGGGTGGTGGCGGTGTCGGCGGTGGCGGCCTGATGCTGCGTCATGCGGCGTCCCCCCTGTGGGCGTGGCGGCCCGGTTGTAGCCGGGTCCCGTCCGGGTCTACGGATATGTCTGCTCCGGTGGTTCACCTTCCCGGGCGGGAATCCGAGAAGAGGGCGTCCCGGGTCAAAAGGGCGCGCCGAAGCCGGAGTTGTGAAGTGTGCATGGCATTCAAGTGGGGGCATCCCCGGCCGGGATGCTATCAATGAAAGGAATTTGCTCACTGGTTACTTGATTCGCGCAAGTCCCTTCCGTTCCTGGATCGAATCTGACAGCATCGTCCGCTATCCGGCGACCGATTGCCGGTGATCAATGCGCCGGGTGTGCTCGCGATGTGTCCGTCTGTGGCCGATTTGTACTCGGGCCGGATCGATGAGCGGGGCCCGGGGATGCAACCGGGGACGTAAATCCGGGGGAGGAACTTGATGCTCGGCTTCGTCGTGCGCCGACTGCGCGGGCGAGTGCCGCTGGCTGCCGCTGTCCTGTTTGCGGTGCTGATCACCACGTCTGTGCTGACCGCCTTGGTGGCCTTCAACAGCAGCGTCGGTGAGGCCGGCCTGCGGCAGGCGCTCCAAGGGCCCGGTCACGCCCGGACCACGGTGGCGGTGACCGGTGAGCACGGGCTCGACCAGCGGTCCAAGGACGAGGCGGCGCTCGCCGCCTACCGGCAGAAGCTCTTCGGCGACCTGCCCGTCCACACCGACAGCCTGACGCGCAGCCGTTCCTACAGCCTGCCGGTATCCGGCGCCGCTGCTGACGGCACACCTGCGACCGGCACACCTGCGATCACCACGCCCGCGACGGGCAGCGGCGCGGGCAGCGCCCCCGGCGCCCCGCTCGACCTCACGGTCCTCGCCGACCTGGACCGCGGCCGGGTCCAACTGGTGGCCGGCGCCTGGCCGGGTGCCGCCACCGGACCGGTGCAGTCCGCCGCCCCGGAGGCCGCCGTCCCGCAGAGCCTGCTGCGCCGGCTCGGTCTGACCGAGCAGGCCCTGCCCGCCGAGGTCCGGCTCGTCGACCGGAACGACGGCAAGCCGCTGACCGTTCGGATCACCGGCGTCTACCGGGCCACCGACCCGACCGCCCCGTACTGGCGGATCGACCCGGTCGGCGGCCACGAGATCGAGGTCGGCGGCTTCACCACCTTCGGCCCGATGATGGTCGACCGGAGCGCCTTCGCCACGGCCGGCCTGGTCCAGGGCGGCGTCGGCTGGTCGCTGGACGCCGACTTCTCCGGCGCCGACCGGGCCGCCGCGCAGGCCGTCGGCAACCGCGCCCAGCACCTCTCCGAGGAACTGCGCGGCACCGCCTCGCTCGGCGCGACGACCGACCTGCCGGACATCATGCGCGAGCTGTCCGACAGCATGGTGGTCGCCCGGTCCACCCTGCTGATCGGCGCCCTCCAGCTGGCGGTGCTCGCCGCGGCGGCCCTGCTGCTGGTCGTCCACCTGATCGCCGCGCGGCAGGAGTCCGAGAACGAGATCCTCGCCGCGCGTGGCGCCTCGGCCTTCAGGCTCGGCTCCTTCACCGCCCTGGAGTCGCTGCTGCTGGCCCTGCCCGCAGCGGTCTTCGCACCACTGCTGACCCCGTTCCTGGTCCGCGCGCTGGCCGGCCTCGGCAGTTCCCGCCAGGTCGCCCTGGACACCGGCATCAGCTGGTCGCTCTGGCCGGTGGCCGTGATCTGCGCGTTCGCCTGCATCCTGCTGGCCACCGTGCCCAGCGTGGTGCGCGGCGTCGGTGCCGCGCTGCGCCGCCGGGCCGGACGCCGTCAGGCCGTGGTCTCCGGCGTCGCCCGCAACGGCGGCGACCTCGCCGTGCTCGCCCTGGCCGTGCTCGCCTACCAGCAGCTCGACCAGTACGGCGGCGGGCTGTCCCCCGACTCCACCGGCCGGCTCGACGTGGACCTGCTGCTGGTCGCCACCCCGACCCTCGCACTGTGCGCCGGGACCCTGGTGGTGCTGCGGCTGCTCCCGCTCGTCGCCCGGCTCGGCGCCCGCGCGGCGGCCCGCGGCCGCGGCCTCGGGCCCGCCATGGTCGGCTGGCAGCTGGCCCGCCGGCCCGGCCGCGCCACCGGACCCGTCCTGCTGCTCGTCATGGCCGTGGCCACCGGTGTCCTGGCTCTCGGTCAGCACGCCACCTGGACCTCCTCCCAGCGCGACCAGGCCGCCTTCGCCACAGGCGGAGGTCTGCGCATCTCCGGTTCGCACAACGCGCCGATGGGCCAGGGCGGCCGCTACGGCAGCCTGCCCGGCGGCGACCGGCTGGTCGCGGTGGTGCGCGACGAGCAGCCGCTGCAGGGCGGTGCCGGCCAGCTGATGGCCGTGGACGCCGCCGCCTTCGCCGACCGTGTCCCGGTCCGCTCCGACCTGCTCGACGGCCACACCGGCAAGGAGGTCTTCGGCACGCTCGCGGCCCCGGCCCCCGTCGGCATCCCGCTGCCCGGCTCCCCGCTGCGGATCGACGCCGACATCGCGGTGAGCCAGCAGGACCCGACCAAGTGGATCAGCAGTGCGGTCCACTCCGAGGTCCGGCTGCTGCTGCGCGACCGCTTCGGCCTGGTCCACAAGGTCCCGTTCGGCGAGCTCCCGCTGAAGGGCGATGTCCGCTCCTCGATCCGGCTCGACGCGCTGGTCGACGCCCCGGTGGGCTCGGTCGCCGCCCCGCTGACCGTGGTCGGCGCGACCGTCGCCTTCAGTGACCACAGCGACGGCGAGGTCGCGGTGCGGAACCTGGCCGTCGCGCAGACCACCGACGGACCGTCCACCGCCGTTGCGTTGCCGGTCGGCACCGGGTGGAACCTCAAGCCCCCGGCCTCCCGCAACCCCGCGGACAACTCGCCGGTGGCCGCGCTCGCCTCCGAAGCGGCCGCCGCCGACAACCTGTTCACGGTCCGCTACCACTCCGCCCGCGGCATCGGCGACTCCGTGCGCGCCGTGCTGCTCCCGACCGGGCCGGCCCAGCCCGCCGCCGTCAACGGTGTCGCCACCCGCGACTACCTGAAGGCCGTCGGAGCCTCGGTCGGCGACACCCTCCAGGTGCCGCTCAGCGGGGTCGTCGTCCCGGTGAAGGTGACCGGCGCGATCGAGGCCATGCCGGTGGCCGGCCGGCGGGCGCTGGTGATGGACCTCGACTCGGCCGCCCGGATGCTGTCCGCCCAGGACCGCAACCTGCCGACCCGCACCGAGTGGTGGCTGCCCGCCACCGGGCCGGGCGACCGCGCCCCGGCCGAGGCCGCCGCCGCCCTGCGCGCCGCCCCCGGAAGCCAGGACCTCGCGCTCTACGACGAGGTCTCCGACGGGCTCCTCGGCGACCCGGTCGGCGCCGCCCCGCAGAGCGCGCTGATGGCCATCGCCATCGTCACCGCCGTGCTCGCCGCGATCGGCTTCGCCGCCGCGGTGGCCGGTTCCGCCCACGAGCGCTCCCGGGACTCCGCGCTGCTGCTCGCCCTGGGCGCCCCGCGCAAGCAGGTCACCCGCACCGTCGCCGCCGAGAACGCGGTGCTGGTCGGCCTCGGCGGGATCGTCGGCCTCGCCCTGGGCGCCTTGCTCGTCCGGCTGATCGTGCCCTTCGTGGTGCTGACCCCGGCCGCCCGCCGCCCGGTGCCCGAGGCCCTGGTCGAGCTGCCGTACGGTCAGGCGCTGCTGTTCGCGGCCGCGATCGCCGCCGTTCCGCTGCTGTCGGCCTTCCTGCTCGGGCGCCGGCGTCGAGACGTGGCTTCCCGGCTGCGCCACGTGGAGGAGATGTGACCACCAAGGCCGGCACCACCGTGCCCACCCCCGCGCCGGGGCCCGCGTCCGGGCCCGGACGCGCCCACCGGCCCGCGCCCTGGGTCCGCACCCGGCTGCGCGCGATGCCACTGGCCGCGCTGCTCACAGCGGCCCTCGCCTTCGTCACCGTGTTCCTGGCGGCGGCCTTCCCGCGCGTCGCGGACCGGAGCGCGGACACCGCGCTCCAGGAGTTCACCCGAAGCCTGGGCACCGGCGTCACCAACCTGGAGTTCACCGCCGAAACGGGCCGCGCGGACACCGGGGCGGACCTGGACGCCATCCAGCGGAAGCTGGGCGAGCGGATCGGACGGGACCTCCCGCTGGGCTCGTCGGCCCAGGCCTACGGCACCCGGGTCAAGACCGGGCGTCAGATGTTCAACCCGGGGTTCACCCGGCTCTCCGAAAGAGCCACCCCGGCGCTCGGCCTGTACTACCTGCACGGACTCGCCGACCGGGCGACCCTGACCGCGGGCACCTGGCCGGGCCCCGCCCCGGCCGACGGCCCGCTGCCGATCGTGCTGAGCCAGCAGGCCGCCGAGGCCGTCAACATCAAGGTCGGCGACGTCATCGAGAGCGGCACCGACGGACCCGTCGCGCTGCGCAGCACCGTGGTCGGCCTCTACCGGGTCAACGATCCCCAGGACCCGTTCTGGGACGGGCTCGGCTGTCCGGCCAGGGCCTGCCTGGGCCTCAAGGGCGATGACGCCTGGTACTGGACCAGCGGCTTCGTCGACGGCGGCAGCCTGACCGCGCTGGCCCGCTGGGGTTCGAGCGGCCAGAACTTCTGGCGGCTGCCCGTCGACCCCGACGCACTGCACGCCGACCAGCTCGACCGGACCCGCGCGACACTCGCCTCGTACATGGCCGGCCCCGGCATGACCGCACTGATCGACTCGACCCTCCGGGCCGACCTGCACGCCACCTCGCTGATGCCGGACGTCCTCGCCCGGGCCGCCGACCGCTACCAGGCCGCCGGCCCGCTGGGCGCCATCGGGCCCGCCGGGGTCGCCGGCGTCGCGGTCGTGGTGCTCTGTCTGGCCGCGGCGCTCAGCACGGACCGGCGCACCGCCGAGATCCGCTTGCTCCAGGCCCGCGGCGGCTCGCGCGGCGGAGTGCTGCTGCGGCTGCTCGCCGAGGGCGCGGTGACGGTGCTGCCCGCCGCCGTGCTCGGCACGGCCCTCGCTCTGGTGCTGCTGCCCACTTCGCGCTGGGGCAACTCGGTGGTGCTCGCACTCGCCGTGACCCTGTTCGCGATCCTGGCCTTCCCGGCCCGGGCCGCGCTGCTCTGGGCGCGTCCGCGGGCGGCCGGCGGCTGGCGCCGGGTGATCGGCGAGCTCGCCGTGCTGGCCGTCACCGCCGCCGCCGTGGCCGAGGTCCGCCGTCGCGGCGTCGGCCACCCGGGCAGTGCGGTGGACCCGCTGCTGGTGGCCGCCCCGCTGCTGCTCGCCGTCTCCGGCGGCCTGCTGCTGGCCCGGATCGAGCCGGTCGTGGTCGGCTGGCTGGCGGCACTGGCCGGCCGCGGCCGCGGACTGGTCGGCTTCCTCGGTCTGGTCCGGGCCGCCCGCGACAACTCGGGGCGCCGCCGGCCCTCCGCACTGCCGCTGCTCGCCCTGCTGATCGCCGTCACGGCCACCGGCTTCGGCGCCACCGTGCTCACCGCGGTGGACCAGTCCCGCACCCGTGCCGCGCGCATCACCACCGGTGGCGACGTGTCCGTCAGCGTCCCGGTCTACGCGACCCTGCCGGAGGCCTTCACCAAGGCGGCCGGCGAACTGCCCGGCGTCCGGGCCGCCACCGGCGCCTGGATCGAGGAGCGGGCCACCTTCATCGGCGGCGACCGGGGCACCACCGACGCCATCCTGGTGGTGGTCGAGCCCGACGCCTACGCGGAGATCTCCCGTACGGCCGGGGTCGGTCAGTACGACCCGGCCGAGCTGGCCGCCGCTCCGGGTGGCAAGGACAGCCCGGTGCCCGCGCTGTTCAGCCGGGACCTGGCCGAGCGACTGGCCACGGGCGCGCCGCAGGTGCGCACGCCCGGCGGCAGCCAGATGGCCACCACCGTCGCCGGGGTCGTCACCGCCACGCCCGCCCTGCCGGACCCCGGCAAGCCGTTCGTGGTGGTGCCGGCCGGCCCCGCGGCGGAGCACCTGCCGGAGCTCAAGCGGGCGACCAAGGTGAACAAGTGGTTCGCGGTCGGCGACGTCGATCCGGTCCGGGTCCGCGCCCTGCTGATCGAGAGCGGCATCGGCGGCGGCGCGAATCTGGGGAAGCACGCCAAACTGGTCAACGAGGAGGCCAAGGCGGCGGGGAAGACCTCCGGTGGCCTGCCCCCCGGCTACGCGGTGCACAGCAGCCGCGACAAGATCGCCGAGTTGGCCGCCGACCCGGTGCAGCACGCGGCCGGACGGCTGTTCTGGTACTCGGGCTTCGCGGCCGCCGGGTTCGCCCTGCTGGCCGTGCTGCTGACGCTGCTGCGGGCCGCGCCGGACCGCACGGCGGTGCTCGCCCGGCTGCGCACCATGGGCCTGCGGCCCAGGCAGGGCCTGGCGCTGATCGTCGCCGAGTCGCTGCCGCAGACCCTGGCGGCGGCCGTCGGCGGCGGCCTGGTCGCCCTGGCCGCGGTCGCCCTGCTCGGGGGCGCCTTCGACCTCTCGGCCCTGGTCGGAGCCACGGTCGCCGACACCCTGGCCCCGGCGGTGATGCCGGTGCTGCTGCCCACCGTCGGTCTGACCCTGGTGGTCTGCCTCGGTGTGGTGGTGGAGACGCTGGTCGCCGGCCGGCGCCAGATCGCCACCGAACTGCGCGCGGGGGAGCGGCAATGAGGCCGGGAACGGTGGCGGCCGCGAGCGCGGCCGTGCGGCCGGAGACGGCGGCGGCCGGCGGCGCGAGGGGAAGGCCGCGACCGGCGGCCGGGAGCGGCGAACGGGCCGTGACAGCGGCGCGGGTCGCCGGGACAGTGGAGAGCGGTGCGATGAAGCAGACAGTCGAGACAGGAGACGAGCGGTGATGAGCACTCCCCAGGAGCGGACGGTCGTCGAGGCCCCCAGCCTCCAGGAGCTCCAGCAGCGGGCCCTCGCCGCCGCCTCGCCCAAGGCGTACGGCGAGGGATCGGCCATCGTCTGCGACCGGCTGGTCCGGATCTTCAGCGCGGAGGGGGTCGAGGTCCAGGCGCTCCAGGGCCTGGAACTGACCATCCGCCAGGGCGACCTGGTCGCCCTGGTCGGCGCCTCGGGCAGTGGCAAGTCCACCCTGCTCACCATCCTCGCCGGGCTGGACGTGCCGACCGCCGGCACCGCCACCGTGGCCGGCTGCGACCTGCTGGAGATGTCGGTCAAGGAGCGGCTGCGCTACCGGCGCGAGGTGGTCGGCTTCATCTGGCAGCAGACCGCCCGCAACCTGCTGCCCTTCCTCACCGCCGCCGAGAACATCGCGCTGCCGATGCAGCTGCGCGGCCGCCGTTCCGGCGCCGGCGGGGCGAAGCAGCAGGCGGTCCGGGTGGCCGAACTGATGGAGGCACTGGAGATCGGCGAGCTCGCCCACCGCAAGCCCAACGAGCTCTCCGGCGGCCAGCAGCAGCGGGTGGCGATCGCGGTGGCGATGGCCAACAACCCGCCGGTGCTGCTCGCCGACGAGCCCACCGGCGAGCTGGACTCGGAGACGGCCGGGATCATCTTCGAGTCCTTCCGCACCGTCAACCGCGAACTGGGCGCCACCGTCGTGATCGTCACCCACGACCCGATGGTCGCGGGCGAGGTCCGCCGCACGGTCGCGATCCGGGACGGGCGGACCGCCAGCGAGGTGCTGCGCCGCACCGTGACGGACGAGCACGGCGAGGAGTCGGTGAACGAGCGCGAGTACGTGATGCTGGACCGCAGCGGCCGGGTGCAGCTGCCGGTCAAGTTCCTGGAGTCGCTCGGCATGGAGCACCGGGTGGCGGTCGACCTCGCGGCCGACCACATCGAGGTCCGGCCGGACGACATCGCCGGGCACTGACCCGGGAGCGCGTTGCCGACCGGGGGCGCGCACTGACCGGAGCGCGCCCATCCGGAGCGCGTTGCCGACCGGGGGCGCGCACTGACCGGAGCGCGCCCACCTGGAGCGCGTTGCTGACCGGAGCGCGCCCGCCCGGAACAGATCTGCCCGGAGCGCGCCGGTCCCGGGAGGCGGTCGCCGCCTCCCGGGACGGTCAGCCGTCGCCGCCCATCCGCTGGAAGAGGCCGCTGCCCTCGGCCTCGGTACGGAGGTCGGGCGGTGCCTCCTGCGCGGCGCGATCGCCGCGTGAGGTGGCGGTGCAGAGGGCGAAGACGATCAGGGCACTGGCCGCCACGGCGAGGATGCCCAGCGCGGTCAGGACGCGTAGCCAGGTCAAGGTAGTGCCTCCTGGGGGACGGTGCGGCCCGCACTGACCTGCACGACGCCGCCGGGGATGTATCGGCAGGCCGGGCCGCACGGTCGAGTGCCCACGGACGGTTCTTCCCGCCGGATGGTGCACAAGAGGCCGCCCACATGGGCGCTCGAAGCACTTTCAGGGCGCGTCACACCCCGTCGCGCGCCCCCACGGTGGCAGCCGCCCGTCCGGTCCCGCTGCTTATCTGGGCCCGCAGGGCGACGAGGTCCGGCTTCCCGAGCCCGTTCAGCGGGATCGCGGGCAGCAGCAGGAGTGTGTCGGGGGCGCATAGGCCGAGGCCGCGCGCCCGGCACCACCGGTGCAGCTGCTCGGCCGTCAGCCGCGACCCGGGGGCGAGGGCGACGGCGGCGTGCACCCGCTCCAGGCGGTCCGGGTCGGTGGTCGTGAACATCACCGCCTCCCGGACCTCCGGGTGGGTGCGCAGCGGCTCCTCGATCTCGCGGGGGAACACATTGTGCCCCTCGATGATCGCCATCGGGCTCCGCCGGCCGGCCACCGTCAGGTAGCCGGCCGCGTCCAGGCTGCCCAGGTCGCCGGTGTGCAGCCAGCCGTCCCTGAACACCCGCTCGGTCAGCTCCGGGTCGCGCCAGTAGCCCACCATGGCGGTCGGCGTGCGGACGCAGATCTCCCCGGTCCGGTCCGGCGGCAGCTCGGCGCCGTCCTCGTCCAGGATGCGCAGCCCGGTGTCCGGGTACGGCCGGCCGGCGGTGGTCAGCAGCCGCGGTGCCAGGTGCTCGTCCGGGTCCAGTCGGGCGACCGGCCCGCACTCCGTCAGGCTGTAGGTCTGGTGCAGCACCCGGCCCAGTCGCCGGGTCGCCTCGGCGAGGCGCCGCGGCGAGGCCGCGCAGCCGGTGTAGCCGACCCGGCGCAGGCTGCCGGTGTCGGTGCTGGGCAGCAGCGGGTGGTCGAGCAGCCGGTACAACAGGTGCGGCGGCAGGTACATCCGGGACACCCGGTGCCGCTCGACCGCCGCCAGCACGGCCCCGGCGTCGAAGCCGTCCTGCATCACCACCGTGCCGCCCGCGGCCAGCGCCAGATCCGCCGTGGTGCCGCCGCCGTGGCAGAGCGGGGTGCACAGCAGGAAGACCGACCCGGACAGCAGCCGTGGGCGCGGCGGACGGGTGAAGCGGCGCAGCACCCCCTTCGGACGCCCGGTGGTGCCGCCGGTGAACCGCACCGCCATCACGTCCTCGGGCCGGTAACGGGGTTCGAGCGGGGCGGGGGAACGGGCCGCGGCGAGGTCCAGCAGGTCCGTGCCGAGCCCGAGCGGTGCCGGGCCCAGGGAGAGCAGAGCGGCCGAGGGCACGGCCCCGGCGATCCCTTCGGCCGCGGCCGCGCACCGGACCGGGTCGAAGACCAGCGCGGAGGTTCCGGCGAACTCCGCCAGCGCCACCTGCTCCGCGACCGGCCCGTCCGGGAACGGCATCGCGACCCGGCAGCCCAGCAGGTTCGCGGCCAGCCGCACCAGCAGCGCCTCCGGCCGGTTCCCGGCCAGCACCGTCACCCCGTCCCCGCGCCCGAGCCCGGCCCGCTCCAGTGCCCGGGCGGCGCGGTGGACCAGGTCCAGGCACTGCTGCGCGCTCCACGCCCCGTCCCCGGACCGGATCGCCACCCGGCCGGGATCACGCGCCAGCCCGTCCAGCACCAGCGCGGTGTACGTCGGAGCCGCCTCCGCCATGGCCCGCCCTCCTGTCTGACGGCGTGTCAGCCTAGTGGATGTCCGGCCCCACGGATGCACTGCGGTCGACCGGGGCCCCACGGGCACCGGCGCGCGGGCGGGGCGGGGCGTGGCCGGGGCGGGGTTGTTGTTAGGGTTCCCGGTCGGACGTGAACGGGGGCTCGGGCTGGTGGGCGGCAGGGTGGACGCGGTCGTGGCGCCGTACGGAGTGGTCGATCTGCGGGGCGAGGCCGGGGCGGGCTTCGTCACCGCCTACCCGGCCGACGCCGTCGTGGTGGTGTCCGGGCTGCCCGGGGCCGGGAAGAGCACGCTGCTGCGCCGCTGGTCCGGGGCGGCGGTCCTGGCGGTGGACCCTCGGACGGTGCACGAGGCCTGCGAGGCGGTGATGCCCGCCGCCCTGCCGTACGCGGTGTACCGGCCGTGGGCCCGGCTGGAGCACTTCCGGCTGCTGCGCTCCTCGGTGCGCGGCGGGGGTCCGCTGCTGGTGCACGACTGCGGCAGCCGGGCCTGGATGCGGCGCTGGCTCGCCCGGGAGGCGGGCCGGCAGGGCCGCGAACTGCACCTGGTGCTGCTGGACGTCGGCGCCGCCACCGCGCTGGACGGTCAGCGGGCCCGCGGTCGGCGTGCCTCCGCCAGGGTCTTCGCCCGCCACCGCCGCGGCCTGGAGGGGCTGTTGGCCGCCTTCACCCGGCACGTGCGCTCCGACGGCCCGATGCCGACGCCGGAGGCCTCGTCCGTGCTGCTGCTGGACGCCGTCTCCCGCGCCCGCGCCGAGACGGTGCGCTTCGGAGCGGGCTGACCGTCGGCCGCGGGTGGGCCCGGCCGGCCGGGTGCCGCAGGCAGGGCCGCCCGGCCACCGGCCGCGAGCGGGCCCGCGACGGGCGAGAATCGGCCTACCCGGGGACCATGATCGCCGGATCGGCCCGCGGCCGCCCCCGGCACTGCCAGACTGAGGCCGGCAGAGTCCGTCACGGAGAGAGGTCACACCCCGCATGTCCAGCAGCGCCGTCGTCGAGAATCCGTGGTTCCGCAGGTTCAACCCGTCCGACTCCGCGCCCGCCCGGATCGTGATCTTCCCGCACGCCGGCGGCTCGGCCAGCTACTACCTGGAGTACGCCAACGCGCTGGCGCCGCACGCCGATGTGCTCGCCGTCCAGTACCCCGGCCGGCAGAACCGCATCGGCGAGCCGACGATCGGCTCGGTGACCGGGCTCGCCGAGCAGCTCGCCCGGGAACTGCGGGAGTGGGCGGACCGGCCGCTGACCTTCTTCGGGCACAGCATGGGCGCGGCCGTCGCCTTCGAGACGGTCCGGTGCTTCGAGCGCGACGGCGTGAAGGGGCCCGACCGGCTGTTCGTCTCGGCCGGCCGCGCGCCCTCGCTGCCCCGCACGACCAGGATCCACCAGCTGCCGGACGACGAACTGCTCGCCGAGATCTCCGCGCTCGGCGGCACGGACGAGCGGGTCCTCGCCCTCTCCGCCCTGCGCGAGCTGATCCTGCCGAGCCTGCGGGCCGACTACACGGCCGTCGAGACCTACCGCAGCGCCCCGGACGCGACCGTGTCGCTGCCGATCACCGCCCTGGCGGGGGAGTCCGACGTGCACGCCACCGTCGACCAGGTCGGCCAGTGGGAGCGGCACACCACCGGCGCCTTCGACCTGCGGGTCTTCCGGGGCGGGCACTTCTACCTGGCCGACCGGACCGCGGACGTGGTGGAGGTGATCACCGCGCACCTGCGCGGCTGAGCCGGTCCGGGTGGGCACCCGGAGCGGCGGCCCACCCGCGGCGGCCCCGCGAAGGTCCTGCGGCGCCCTGCTACGGCCCGGCGGCGCCGCGAACGGGCGCCGCGAACCGGACACCGGGTCGGCCCTCGAACCGACGTGCCCGAACCGGTGACCGGAGCGCTCCCGCTCGACTACTGTGCCTGGTTGACGGCCCATCAGCAGATCATCGGGAGGCAGCCGTGCGCCGGATCGCCGTTGTCGGAGCGGGCCAGGCCGGCCTCCAGCTCGCGCTCGGGCTGGTGGCGGACGGGTACCGGGTGACGCTGGTCGCCGAGCGCACCCCGGAGCAGCTGCGCGCCGGCCGGGTGCTGTCCACCCAGGCGATGTTCGGCCCCGCGCTGCGGATCGAGGCGGCCGCCGGGCTGGACCTCTGGGCGGATCGGGCGCCGTCCGTCTCCTCGGTGGAGGCGGTGCTGGCGGCGCCCCCGGGCGTGCGCGCGCTGGAGTACACCATGACGCTGGACGAGCCCGCCCAGTCGGTGGACCAGCGGCTCAAGCTGGCCGGCTGGCTGGAGCTGCTGGCCGAGCGCGGCGGCGAGATCGAGTACCGCACGCTGGACCGCGCCGGACTGCACGAGCTGGCCCGACGGCACGAGCTGACCGTGGTCGCCGCCGGGCGCGGCGCCCTGTCCGGGATCTTCGAGCGCGACGCCGTCCGCTCGCCCTTCGACCGGCCGCAGCGGGCCCTGTCCTGCCTGTACGCGCACGGCGTCGGCTCGCCGGCCCCGGCCGCCGGCCCGAGGGCCCGGATGAACGCCCTGCCGGGCCTCGGCGAGCTGTACCTGCAACCGGCGCTCACCCTCTCCGGCCCCTGCGACATCCTGCTCTGGGAGGCGATCCCCGGCGGCCCGCTCGACGCGTTCGGCGACGCCCCGCCGCCGGACGTCCAACTGGCCCGTATCCGCGAGCTGTTGGGCGAGTACCTGCCCTGGGAGGCCGAGTTCTGGACGCAGGCCGAGCCGACCGACGCCGGGGCCGGGCTGTTCGGTGCCGTCACCCCGGTGGTCCGGCGTCCGGTGGCCGAACTCGGCTCGGGCGTGGAGGCCGTCCACGTGCTGGGCCTCGGCGACGCGGTGGTGGTGACCGACCCGATCACCGGCCAGGGCGCCAACAACGCCGCCCGGGCGGCGGAGGCCTGCCGCCGGGCGGTCGTCGAGCACGGCGACGCCCCGTACACGGCCGACTGGATGTGCCGCAGCGCGGAACGGTTCTGGCAGCAGCAGTCCCGCCACAGCGTGGAGTTCACGGCCGCGATGCTGACCGTCCCGGAGCACCTCCAGGCCGTGTTCGCGGCAGCCGCCGAGCACCCGGAGGTCGGCCGCCGGCTCGCCAACACCTACGCCGAGCCGAGCGACCACGCCGCCTGGCTGGCCACCCCCGAGCTCACCGCCGCCTACCTGGCCTCGGTCGGGTGGTGACCGAGGTCGGGTCGTAACCGAGGTCGGGGCGCCGCCGAGGTCGGGAAGCAGCCGGGCTCGGGCGCGGCGACCCGCACTTGCCGCCGGGCGGTCCGCGGGACGACGCTGGAGGGGAACGGCAACGAGCACGGGAGGCGTCGCCCGTGGACGGACACGAGCCCGCGGGCCGGTCCGCCGTCGGCCACCGGAGCGTGCCGCACACGGCCGACCTGCAGGTCGAGGCCTGGGCACCGACGGCCGAGGGCTGCATCGGCGAGCTGGTGCGCGCCGTCGTCGCCGGCTTCGCCGACCTCGGCGGCGCGCGGATCGTCGGCGAGCGGGACTGCACCGTCCTCGCGGTGAGCGACCCGGACCTGCTCGCGGGCGTCCTGGAGGAGGTCGTCTACCGGATGGACGCCGACGGCGAACTGCCGGTGGCGGTGGCGATCGGGCCGATCGAGGGCCTGGACGGCGCCCGCCGGGTGACGGTCCGCTTCCGGATGGCCGACGCCGCCACGGCCACCCTCGTCGGCGCCGTACCGAAGGCCGTCGCACTGCACGACCTGGACCTGAGCGCCGGACCGGACGGCTGGACCTGCCGGGTCACCGTGGACGTCTGAGCCCGGCCCCGAGCGAAGCGGACCGGACCTGCGGGAGCGGGGTGAGCGAGGTGGAGATCGCACTGGTCGAGGCGGGCCGGAACCGCTGGCGGATCGAGCCGCGGCCGCCGATGCGGGTGCCCGGCGTGGTGTTCGCGACCGCTGCGCTGCTGCCGCAGGCCGCCGGGGACAAGGCCCTGGAGCAGGTGGCGAACGTCGCGACGCTGCCCGGGATCGTCCGCGCCTCCTACGCGATGCCCGACGTGCACTGGGGCTACGGCTTCCCGATCGGCGGGGTCGCCGCCACCGACGTCGAACGGGGCGGGGTGGTCTCCCCCGGCGGGGTGGGCTTCGACATCTCCTGCGGGGTCCGGCTGCTGGCGGCCGGCATCGGCCGGGACGAACTCGACCGCGAACGGCTCGACCGCCTGATGGACCTGCTGGACCGCACCGTCCCGCGCGGCCTGGGCCGGGGCGGCCTGTGGCGGCTGTCCGGGGCGGAGGAACTGGACGAACTCCTGCTCGGCGGCGCCCGCTACGCCGTCGAGCACGGCCACGGCGTGCCCCGCGACCTGGAACGCTGCGAGGACCGCGGCGTGCTGGCCGGTGCGGCCCCCGGCGAGGTGAGCACCCGGGCGGTCGAGCGCGGGCTGCAGCAGGTCGGCAGCCTCGGCTCGGCCAACCACTTCCTGGAGGTGCAGGCCGTCGACCGGGTGCACGACCCGGGGACCGCCGCCGCCTTCGGACTGCGGCCCGGCCAGGTCTGCGTCATGATCCACTGCGGTTCGCGCGGCCTCGGCCACCAGATCTGCACCGACCACGTCCGCGCCATGGACCGAGAACTGCACCGCTACCGGATCGAGGTCCCCGACCGCCAGCTCGCCTGCACCCCGGTCGACTCCCCGCGCGGCCGCGCCTACCTGGGCGCCATGACCGCCGCCGCCAACTACGGCCGGGCCAACCGGCAACTGCTCTCGGAGTCGGCCCGCCGCGCCTTCGCCACCGTGCTCGGGGTCGGACTGGAACTGGTCTACGACGTCTCGCACAACCTCGCCAAGCTGGAGACCCACGAGGTGGACGGCGAGCTCCGGACGCTGTGCGTGCACCGCAAGGGCGCCACCCGGGCCCTGCCGCCCGGCGACCCCGACCTGCCCGCCGACCTGGTGGCGGCCGGGCAGCCCGTGCTGGTGCCCGGCACCATGGGCACCGCCTCGTACGTCATGGTCGGCCTGCCCGGCAACGAGGCCTTCCGCTCCGCCTGCCACGGCGCCGGGCGGGTGCTGAGCCGCCACCAGGCGCTGCGTACGGTCCGCGGCGAGCAGCTGAAGAGCGAGCTGGAGGCACGGGGCATCGCGGTGCGGCCGGCCTCCTGGCGGGCACTGGCCGAGGAGACGCCCGAGGCGTACAAGGACGTCGACGCGGTGGCCGCCGTCACGGAGGCCGCCGGGCTCGCCCGCCAGGTCGCCCGGCTGGTGCCGTTGGGCGTGTGCAAGGGGTGAGCCCGGGGGAGCGAGGGGTGAGTTCGCCGCACCGGTCCGGGCGCGTCCCTCGACTCGCCCGGCCGGGCGCGCTTTGATGTCGGACGCATCCGTCACCGTCACCGGAGCGCGCCCGTCCCGCGAGCGTGTCCGTCACAGGAGGTGGTCATGCCGGGGAACCCGGAGCCAGCCGTCGACCGCCGGAGCGCCGGCGACGGCCCGGTGATCGAACTGCGCTCGCTCACCAAGCACTACGGCGGCACGGTCGGCATCGACCGGCTGGACGTGTCGGTCGAGGCCGGCGAGGTGTTCGGCCTGCTCGGCCCCAACGGCGCCGGGAAGACCACCACGCTGCGCTGCCTGGTCGGCCTGCTCAGCCCCAGCGACGGGCAGGTGCGGGTGCTCGGCCTGGACCCGGTGGCCGACCACGGCCGGCTCGCCCCCTCGATCGGCTACCTGCCCGGCGAACTGCGGCTCTACCCCGAGCTCACCGGACAGCAGACCCTCGACCTGCTCGCCGCCCTCCAGGGCGCGCCGGTACCGCGCCAGCAGGAGCTGTGCGATCGCCTCAAGCTCTCCCGCGCCGACCTGGCCCGGCCGGTGGGGCAGTACTCGCGCGGCATGAAGCAGAAGCTCGGGCTCGTCCAGTCGCTCCAGCACCGGCCGCCGGTCGTGGTGCTGGACGAACCGAGCGAGGGACTCGACCCGCTGGTCCAGGAGACCTTCTACGAACTGCTCGCCGAGGAGACCGCCGCCGGGCGGACCGTCCTGCTCTCCAGCCACGTGCTGCCCGAGGTGCAGCGGACCTGCGGCCGGGTCGCCATCGTCCGCCACGGCCGGCTGGTCACCGTCCGCTCGGTGGCCGAACTGCGCCAGGCCCGGGCCCGCCGGGTCCGGCTGCTCCTCGACGACGGGCGCGGCGCCAGGCCGCTCGGCACCGCGGAGCGCTGGTCCCCGCGCTGGGACGGCCCCCGGGTCGAGCTGCTGGTGCCACCGGACGAGGTGGTCGCCGCGGTGCGCGACCTGCTCGCCGAACAGCCGGTGGCCGACCTGACGGTGGAGGAGGCGGGCCTGGACGAGGCCTTCCTCGACCTCTACCGGTCCGTCGGGGCCGAGGAGCACGCGAACGGCGGCAGCCTCCCGGAACCGGAGGAGCGGCCGTGAACCCGGGCACCGTCAACCGCCGCCTCCCGCTGGTCTGGCTCGCCCTGCACCGGCGCCGCCGGATGCTGCTCTCCCTGCTGTTCGGCATGGTCGTCTTCGAGACCCTGATCGTGGTGATCGCCGGGACCGTCCCGACCGGCGACCTGTTCGGCGAACGCCGCACCCCGCCCGGCGCGTTCAAGGCCTTCAGCGGCTCCAACGGCGACGTCTCCATCGCCAGCTACCCCGGTCTGCTCGGCGCCGGACTCACCCACCCGTTCTGGATCGCCCTCCAGCTGACCGTGATCGGCTCGCTCGGCGCCGCCGCCGTCGCGGCCGACGTCGAGTCCGGGACCATCGAGCTGCTGATGACCCGCCCGGTCTCCCGTCGCCGGCTGCTCGCCGAACGGGCCGGCGCCCTGATCGCCGCCACCGTGCTGCTCAACGCCGCCGCCACGCTGACCCTCGCGCTCGGGGTGGCGGCCTCCGCCACCCTGCGTGCCGCCGTCCCGCTGAGCGCGGTGTTCACCGCCGGACTGCTCGGCTGCGCCCTCGCGTTCTGCCTGACCGGGCCGGTGCTGGCGGTCTCCGCGATCAGTCGGCGGCGGGCCCACGTGATCGGCGCGGCCGTCGCGTTCGGCGCGGTCGGCTTCGCGCTCAACTTCGTCGCGCTGGCCTGGTCCCCGGCCAGGTCGCTGCGCTACCTCAGCCCGTTCCACTACTACGCGCCGGGCGACGTGCTCGGCCACGGCGGAGTGCCGTGGGCGGCCTTCGGCGTCCTGCTCGGGGTGGGGCTGATCGGGCTGGCGGCGGCCTTCCGGCTGCTGGAACGCCGGGACCTGGCGGCCTGAGGCGGGCCGCCCGGTCGTCCGTCATCCGCGGGTCGGCGAGCGGACCGCTGTGCAGGTCGGTGGCGTGGAGGGTGGTGCACCGCGGCCGTGAACGGCCGCCGCGGTCGAGCTGTCGCGGCTGCCGCCGCTCGACATCACGGGACTACGGGACAGCGCGTGACTCACGAGTCCTCGGCCGCCCCGGACCGGGCGGCCGGCGCGGCGGCGAAGGGCCCGTTCAGGGCGGCCCACTGCAGGAGCAGGATGGTCTTGCCGTCGGTGATGCGTCCGTCGCGGACCATGGCGAGGGCGTCGGCGAAGGGCAGTTCGAGCACCTCGATGTCCTCACCGTCCTCCTCGAGTCCGCCACCGGTTCCGGTGCGGTCGGCCGGGGTGTAGGGGGCGGCGTAGAAGTGCAGGCGCTCGGTGACGGAGCCGGGGCTCATGTAGGCGTCGAGGACGTGGGTGAGCGGGCCGAGCGTGACGCCGAGTTCCTCGGCGCTCTCGCGCCGGACGGCGGCGAGCGGGTCGTCGCCGTCGAGCAGCCCGGCGGCGGCCTCGACGAGCATGCCGTCCGGGTGGTCGTTGACGTACGCCGGGTAGCGGAACTGGCGGGTGAGCAGCACCAGGCCGCGCTCGGCGTCGTACGGCAGGACGACCGCGCCGTTCCCGCGGTCGTAGGTCTCGCGCTGCTGGGTGACCCAGCGTCCGTCGTGGCGCCGGTAGTCGAAGGTGGTGCGGCGCAGGACGTGCCAGCCCTGCGAGGTGAGTTCCACGTCTCGCACCACGACGTCGGGGTTGCGGGTCAGGTCGCGTCCGGCGCGGTCGAGGCCGGTGCGGCCGCGGTGGTCCGGGATGTCGGTCCCGGGGCGGGGGGTCACGCCGCCCCCTGCGGGACGAGCATGGGCTTCTCGGTCATGGCGCGCTACGATACACGCAGAAACGTGCAAGAACAGGAGAAAGTACGGATGCTGGCTGCCGAGAGACGTGACCACCTGCTGGGCCTGCTCGCCCGCGAGGGCAAGATCGTGGCCAAGGGCGTCGCCGCGGACCTCGGCATCTCCGAGGACAGCGTGCGCCGCGACCTGCGCGACCTGGCCGCCGAGGGACTCTGCCAGCGCGTCTACGGCGGGGCCCTGCCCGTCTCCCCGGCCGTCGCGGACTACGCGGCCCGGCAATCGGTCACGCCGGACGGCAAACGGCTGGTCGCCGCGGTCGCCGCCGCGCTCGTCCGGCCGGGCGGCGCCCTGATCCTGGACGGCGGCACCACCGCGCTCGCCGTCGCCCACGCCCTCCCGCCGGACCTGGCCTGCACCGTGATCACCCACAGCCCGACGATCGCCGCCGCGCTGCTCGACCATGCCCGGGCCGAGGTCTTCCTGCTCGGCGGCCGCCTCTTCAAGCACTCGGCGGTCACCTGCGGCGCCGCCGCCGTCGAGGCCGCCCAGAACGTCTCGGCCGACCTGTGCCTGCTCGGCGTCACCGGCGTGCACCCCGAAGTCGGACTGACCACCGGCGACGCGGACGAGGCCGCGATGAAACGCGCCCTGGCCGCACGGGCCGCGGACACCTACGTCCTCGCCTCGTCCGAGAAGATCGGCACCGCCTCCCGGTTCCGCGTCCTGCCCTGGGAGGACATCAGCGGACTGATCACCGACGCCGATCCCGGCCACCCGGTCCTCGGTCAACTCGCGACGCGCGGCGTGGAGATCCTTGCGGCCGGCTGACAGCTACGGCGCGAACACCGGATCGCATGCTCGGCCGAGGGCCGGAGGAGTCCGCAGGGGCGTGCACGTTCGTTCGCGTTCGTTCGCGTTCGTCAACGCAGCGCGAGGACCTGGCCGGGCAGGAGCAGGTCGGGGTCGTCACCGATGACCTCGCGGTTCAGTTCGTGGAGGGCCGGCCAGTCGTCCGGGACGCCGAGGGTCTGAGCGATACCGCTGAGGGTGTCGCCGGGTCGCACGGTCCAGGTGTCCGAATCGTCGCCGGTCACGTCGTCCGAGGCGGCGTCGTCGGCGCGGAGCAGGGGCGCGGGGGAGTGGGGCCGTGCCTGTGTCGGGCGGTGGTCACGGGCGGCGTGCTCGACGGTGTGGTCGCCGCCGTGGGCGGCACGCCTTCCGCAGGCCGGCCACGGGGCCAGGCCGCGGCGTGCGGCGAGGTTCTCGGCCACGGCGATCTGCTGCTCGCGGGTGGCCTGGTCGGCGCGGGGCGCGTAGCCGAGGCCTCCGTTGGAGCGCCAGGTCCCCGCGTCGAACTGCAGTCCGCCGTAGTAGCCGTTCCCGGTGGCGGCGTTCCAGCGCCCTCCGCTCTCGCACCGGGCGAGGGCGTCCCAGTCCACGCCCGTCCGGACTCCCGTGGCCGCGCCCGCGGCGGACGACGCCGTGGCGCTGCCGACAACTCCGGCGAGAGCGAGCAGGGGAAGCAGGAGGGCGAGGACCAGGCGACGGACCACGGACAGCGGTGACATGAAAGCTCCGCACCTTCGGGAACAGGGACCGGGCATCGGAATGCCCTCTCCACCCATGCACAAGGCGGGGCGCCGACAGTTGCCGACAGGACGGGATCTCGTCCGGGCGGCGGTTCGACACCACCCGAACGCCACCCCGGCCGCGGCGCGGAGCCGTGCCGCGGGTCGCGGTCCTCGCGCTCCCGGTGCCGCCCGGTCCGATGCTCCGACCGCGCACTTCCACCGGGTGGGCAGTCACATCGCCCGTACCGGTCGGGAGGTGGCCGAACGTCAGAGTTCGGGGAGCCGACCGGCCACCCGGGCCGCCGTCAACGGTTCCGGTGCGAGGCGGCGGTCGCGGGCCGGTTCTTCCGGTTGGTGTGTGCGGGGGTGGTGGAAACGGCGCGAGGGCCTGTGCTCGCGCGGGATGCGCGGGCGCAGGCCCTCGTGGGTCACTCCGGTGGTCCCTGTCCGGCCCCCGGGGTGAGGGGGAAGCCGGTGTGTCGGCTTAGTACCAGTGGTGGGACTGCCAGAAGTTCCAGGCGGCGTTCGGGCTGCCGTAGCGGGTGTTCATGTAGTCCAGCGCCCACTTGATCTGGGTGGAGGGGTTGGTCTTCCAGTCCGCGCCGGCCGAGGCCATCTTGGAGGCCGGCAGTGCCTGGCCCAGTCCGTAGGAGCCGGAGCTCGGGTTGGTCGCGGTCACGTTCCAGCCCGACTCGTGGGAGATGATCTGGCTGAACGAGGCCAGCTGGTCCGCCGGGACGATCTGGGCGGCGATGGCCTGCGGGGAGGCCTCGGCGGCGGAGGCGACGGCGGGGACCACGGCGGCGCCCAGGGCGGTCACACCGGCGGCGCCGGCGAGAATCGCGGCAGAGGTACGCATACGGAGCTTGAAAGCGGGCATGTAGAGCAAGACCTCGTTCGGGTTGGGCCGGTGTCACGCCCCGTGTCGACCGTGGCCGGACAGGGGCCGAACGGTCGCGGGGTGTGACGCGGCGGGAAGCCGTCCACCGGCGGGACAGGAGCCGGTGTGGCTGGCGACGAATGCCAAGTTGCCAGACCGGATCGGCCCCCGCCAAGACCCCCTCGCTACGATCCGCCGTCGTAGCCGCGCGCCCGGCTCCGATTCCAAGGAGCCGCCGCCCCGGGCGCCTCGACCCCTCCCCGCCTGCGCGAACACGTTCCGCCCCGTGGCAGAAGACGGGCAGAACGGACACTGCTAGCCGTCGTCGTTCATCGCATCCGTGTGTGAGCGCCCTCACCGCCCCGGGTTCGGCGGCATCGCTGACGGGCCCGCCGCCGTCACACCGGGTCACCACCGACCGGCCGCTACTGAGACCCCCGCCACACCCCGCCGACGCGGGCGGCCGTCCGACGAAGGCAGCCACGGCTGGCGGCCCCGGACGGTCGGCAGCGCGGTCCAGCGGCGGACGGACCCGGCGGCCGTGGCCACCGCCAGACCGGCACCGAGGGCGCACAGGGCGCACAGGACGCCCACGACGTGGCCCCATTCGCCGACCCGCAGGGCCGGCAGCCAGCAGGCGGCGGCGGTCAGCGACAGGGAGACGGCCTTGAGGCGGCCCGGTCCAACGGCCGGGAGAAGCGGGCCCGGCTGGTGCTGCGCCGGCGTGCCGAGCGCCGGGCCCGGCACATCGAACGCGCGGTGCGCGAGGAGCGCAACGCGGCGGCCCGGGACCTGCACGACGTCGTCGCCGGCGACGGGTGGCTTCGCCCGGACGTCCACGACGACGGCCACATGGACGGGTTGGAATTGCCGCCGGACTGTCGGCTGCCAAGCTGCTGGCTGCTGGAACGGCGTGGCCCGGCGGCCCGAGGCGGGCCGCCGGGTCAGGCCCAGGTGCGGGCCGCGGCCAGCAGGCGCTCGCGGACCAGGGCCACGTGCGGGTTGGCCGAGCCGGCCGGGCGGCGGACCAGGTACGCGGTGTTGATCGGCGGATCGGCCGGCTCGTGGAGCAACCGCAGGGCCCCGGTGGCGAGTTCGGCCCGGCACAGGTAGCCGGGCAGTACGCTCCAGCCCGCGCCCGCGGTCACCGCCGCGACCACCGCCCGCAGGTCCGGCACGGTGACCGCGGCCCGGGCGTGCAGCCGTCGGTCGAAGACGTGCCGCCAGTAGCGGCGCGCGATCGGCAGGTCCTCGGCGTAGCTGAGCAGCGGGACCTCGGCCAGCGCGCCGGGCAGCTCCCGGCCGGCCAGCCGTTCGGCCCAGAGCGGGGCCGCGACCAGGACGAACTCCTCGTCGGCGAGCGGTTCGGCGAGCAGCGTCCGGCCGGGCGGCCGCCGGGTGGCGATCACCAGGTCGTGCTGCCCGGCCCGCAGTTCCGCCAGCAGGGGGTCGGTCAGCCCATTGGTGACCCGCAGCTGGACGCCCTCCGCGACGAGCGGGGCCAGCTCCGCCAGCAGGACGGTGCCGAGGAACTCGGCGGGCCCGGCGAGGTGGACCGGTTCCGGCACGCCGCCAGCGCGCCCGTCGGCGAGGCCCGCGAGGCGGTCCAGCGGCCCGGCCAGCCGGGTGGCGAGGTCGTCGGCGTACGGCAGCGGGCTGACCCCGCGCGCCCGGCGCTCGAACAGTTCCCGGCCGAGCCGTTGCTCCAGCGCCCGGATCTGCGCGGTCACCGTGGACTGGGACAGGCCCAGCAGATGCGCGGCCGCGGTGAAGGAGCCCGCCCGGTGCACGGCGAGGAAGGTCCGCAGCTGGTTGAGGTCCAGCGGGCCGGAGCCGGTGGTCGGCCGATCGCTCATGCCGGCGAGCCTACGGGATTCCGATGGCCGGCCGGCGGGCTCGACGGTCCGGGTGAGGTATCGGAATCCCGATGCCCGGTATCGCGTGGCCCATTGGTTCCCGCAGGCAGGGCGCGTCTAGCGTCGACGGCGTGAGCGCCGCGGCGGACCGTCGCGGCGAGGACCGCGGCACCCCTGGAGGCACACCCCATGGCCGACATCCTGTTCGTCGTGACCGGCTCGAAGGTCTGGACGCTGAACGACGGCACCGAGCATCCGACCGGCTTCTGGGCGGAGGAGGCGGTCGTCCCGTACCGCGCCTTCACCGGGGCGGGCCACCGGGTCGCGGTCGCCACCCCGGGCGGCGTCGTCCCGGTCGCGGACCGGGCCAGCCTGACCGACCCCGAGCTGGCCGAGGAACTGGCGAAGATCGCCGAGTTCCGGCAGCCGCTGGTGCTGGCCGAGGTCGACCCGGCCGACTACGACGTCGTGTTCTACCCCGGCGGCCACGGCCCGATGGAGGACCTGGCCGTCGACGCCGACTCCGGTCGGCTGCTCACCCGGGCGCTCGCCTCGGGACGCCCGCTGGGCGTGGTCTGCCACGGCCCGGCCGCGCTGCTCGCGGCACGGACCGAGGGCGGCGGCTCGCCGTTCGCCGGGTACCGGGTGACCGGTTTCACCAACGCCGAGGAGGTCCAGGCCGGCCTGGCCGACCGGGCGCCGTGGTTGCTCCAGGACCGGCTGGTCGCGCTGGGCGTGGACTTCGAGGAGGGCGAGCCCTGGGCGCCGCACGCGGTGGTCGACCGCAACCTGGTGACCGGCCAGAACCCGGCCTCCTCGGCCCTGGTGGCCGCCGGGCTGCTGAAGCTGCTGGCGGAGTCGGCGAAGTAGCGGCTGGGGCGGGGCCCGGCGCGGCGGTGCTGCGGCGCGGCGCCCGACGTCGCCGGGCGGGCTCCCGTCGTGCCGGGCCTCCGTCGTGCCGGGCGTCCGTCAGCGGAGGTCGTAGGCGGTGAGGGGATGGCCCGCCCAGATCCGGTGCGTGGCCTGTTCCGGGTAGCGGACGGTCCGCGAGCGGGCGTCCAGGACCCGGGTGAGCTGCCCGTCCGGTTCGAAGGCGGGCCACCCCGGGTCGCCGGTGGTCGCGAACCGGACCCAGGCCCGTCGCAGTTCCGCCGAGACCCGGACCGCCTCCGGCGGGGGCGGGTCGCCGAGGGACTGCCGTGCCGGCGGGCTGTCCAGGCTGCCGAAGGCGAGCGGCACGTCCAGGCCGTGGCAGGCGCCGAAGGCGCCGTCGAGAGCGGGCGCGGGCAGAGCGAGCTCGAAGAGGTACGAGGTGCCGCCGGCGGCCGCGTTGGCCTCGGCGAGTCGGACGGACGGCACCCGGAACAGGGCGTCGGAGCCGACGGTTTCCAGGAGTTCGGAGGGCGTCGCCCCCGGGAAGGCGGCCCGGTAGGCGTCCGGGCCCCCCGGCGGCGGGGCGAACAGCTCCAGCATCAGCCGGACCTCTTCCTCGGTGAAGCCGCCGTGCCGGCCGCTGAGCACGCTGAACAGCCGGAACTCGTCCCGGGTGTGACCGACCAGCAGGTCCACGCCGGCGGTGAGCGCCGACCAGGGCGAGCCCGGCAGGACCTCGCCGTCGACCACCGGGACGGTGGCGATGCCGCTGTGCGCCAGCCGGCCCCAGCGCGCGAGGCGGGCCGGCAGCGCGGCGCCCAGGTCGGTGACCGCCGAGGCCAGGCGCCAGGGGTGCACCTCGGCCAGGGCGGCGGCGGTGGGGGCCGTGCCGAGCAGCTTCGCAAGTTCGGCGGTGACCTCGGCGGCCAGCGCGGGAGTGCAGTGGTTGCCCGGCACCGAGTGGGCGACGGCCCGCCGGAAGAGGCCGCGGGCCCGGTTCGTCGAGAGCAGGGCGGCGACCGAGCCGGCGCCCGCGGACTGCCCGGCGACGGTCACCCGGGCCGGGTCCCCGCCGAAGCGGGCGATGTTGCGCCTCACCCAGTGCAGGGCGGCGATCTGGTCCAGGAAGGCCCGGTTGGCGGGGGCGCCCGCCAGCAGTGCGAAGCCCTCGGCGCCGACCCGGTAGTTGATGCTCACCACGACCAGTCCGGCGGTGGCCAGGGCGGTCGGGTCGTACAGCGGGTCGCCGGCGGTCCCGGAGATGAACCCGCCGCCGTGGATCCAGACCAGCACCGGCAGTCCGGCCGCGCCCGGATCGGGCGTGCAGACGTCGAGCGTCAGCCAGTCGGTGTCCTCGGACGCTCCGGACGTGCTGGCGGGCATCGGCCCGGACTGCGGGACGACGGGCCCGAAGGCGGTGGCCTCGCGGACGCCGTCCCAGGATTCGGGCTCGACGGGGGCGGCGAAGCGGAGGGCCCCGACGGGCGGTCGGGCGTAGCGGATGCCGCGGAAGACCGCGAGCTCGCGGGCCCCCGGCCGCGCGTGCTCCTGTTGCTGTTCCTGGCCGCGCCGCGCTGCCCAGCGGCCGCGGACGAGTCCCTCGGTGGTGCGGATGACGGGCTGTTCCGGCATGTGGGCGCTCCTCCCTCGGAAGGCTCTTCCCACGTTATAGGTCAGCTGTATTATGTCAAGTGTATGAAAAAGAATCCGCAGTGCGCGGAGCGAGGACGAGGAGCCGCCGCCGATGCCGAAGCAGGTCGACCACCGGGAACGCCGGGAGACGATCGCCCGCGCGCTGTGGCGGGTCGTGGAACGGCGCGGCGCCACCCACCTGACGATGCGCGAGGTCGCGCAGGAGGCCGGAATCTCGCTCGGGCAGCTCCAGCACTACTTCGGCTCCCGGGCGCAGATGCTCTCCTTCGCGATGGACTTCGCCGGCGAGCAGAGCGCGCAGCGGGTCGGCCTGGCGATGGGAGCGCTCGGCGGGCGGCCGCATCCGCGCGACGTGCTGCGGGTGATGCTGGTCGAGCTGCTGCCCCTGCACGCCGACGCGCGGGCGACCAGCCGGATGAGCGCCGCCCACGTGCTGGAGGCGCTGCACGACGAGGAGGTCCACGCTCGGGCGCGCGGCGGCCTGCTCCAGGGGCGGGCGATGGTCGAGCAGGTGGTCCGGCAGGCGATCGCCGACGGGCAGCTGGCGCCCGACCGCGACCCGGTGGTGGAGACGGACCTGCTGCTCGCGCTCACCGGGTTCGCCACGCTGCTGGAGCTGGACGTGGTCGGGCCCGACGCCGTGCTCGCGGCCGTGGACCGGCACCTGGACCGGCTGTTCGCGGTGCCGGGAGACGTGGGCGGGGACGTCGACGGCAGGTGACGTGGCAGGCTACCCGGGTACCACAGCCGCCCGCGACCAGGAGCCCAGCCCATGGACCGACCCGCCACCCTCCGGCCCGCCGCCCCCCGACCCGCCGCCCTCGGGCTCGACGCCACCGCCTCCGGGCACCCGGCGGGCATCCTGGACGCCGCCGAGCGGGCCGAACGCCGGGGCATGGACCGGCTCGTGGTGGCCGAGACCGCGTACGACCCGTTCCTCCAGCTGGCCCGCGCGGCCGACCGGACCGAGTCGATCGAGCTGGCCACCGGCATCGCGGTGGCCTTCGCCCGGACCCCGATGACCCTCGCCTACCAGGCCTGGGGACTGCACGCGGCCTCCGGCGGACGCGCCGTCATCGGGCTGGGTTCGCAGGTCAAGCCGCACATCGAGAAGCGCTTCGGAATGCCCTGGGACCGTCCGGCCGCCCGGATGCGCGAGTACGTGCACGCGGTGCGGGCGATCTGGCACAGCTGGCAGACCGGCGAACGGCTGCGCTTCCGGGGCGAGTTCTACACCCACACGGTGATGACGCCGGTGTTCTCCCCGGACCCGGTCCCGTCCGGCGTGCCGCGCATCCTGCTGGCGGGCGTCGGGCCGCTGATGACCCGGACCGCCGGGGCGGTGGCCGACGGCTTCCTGAGCCACCCGTTCTCCTCCACCGCCTACCTGGCCGAGCAGGTGCTGCCGGGCCTGACCGAGGAGCGGGCCCGGGCCGAGGCGGAGGGCGCCGCATGGACGGAGCGGCCGTTCGAGGTCGTCGGCAGCGTGCTCACCGCCACCGGCCGCACCGAGGAGGAGCTGGCGGCCAACCGGGCCGCCACCCGCGAGCGGCTCGCGTTCTACGCCTCCACGCCGGCCTACCGTCCGGTACTGGCGCAGCACGGCTGGGAGGAGCTCCAGGAGGAGCTGCACACCCACTCGGTGCGCGGCCGCTGGGCGGAGATGGCCGCGCTGATCGACGACGAGGTGTTCGACGCCTTCGCGGTCTGCGGTCCGGTGGAGGAGGTCGCCCGGGAGATCCACCGCCGGTACGCGGGTCTGGTCACCCGGCTGTCCGTCAGCCTGCCCGAGGACGCCGACCCGGAGCTTGGCCTGGACGTCCTGGCGGCCGTGCGGGCGCTGGGCCGACCGGAAGCGGACGCCGGATGATCGTGATGCGCGGCCGACCGGACAAGGGGTGACGAAGTCCGGGCAGATTCGTGCAACGCGTTTCCGGTGGTGAGGAGGCGCGGCATGATCGCGGTGGCAGGCCGGGTCGTCCGGTGGACGGGTCGACCCGGGCCTGCCGCGTTGTGGGGCCTGTCGCGCCGTACGGACCGTTGCGCCGTCCGGCCTGTCATGCCTCGGCCACCCGTTGCCGACCATGGGGGTGCCCGCGTGCCCGTGTCCGACGACCGCCCGGCCGACTACGACCTGGCGGAGTGCTGGGACCCCGTCGCGAACCAGTACGTCGACGCCCTGGCCGACCTGGACGAGTTCCTGCGCGTCTGCGCCGAGCTGACCGGATTCGACGTCCCCGAACTGCGCTCCACCGGCATGGCGGACGAGCACCACCGCACCACGCTGGCCCACCAGGTGCGCGACGAGCACGCCCTGGTCCACCTCTGGTACGTCGGCGCCTGGCCCGGCGAGGCACCCTCCTCCGCCCGGGCCCACGACCAGGGACTGGTCTGGCGGACCTTCCACGCCGTCCCGCCCGGCTCCGCAGCCCCCGGCCACGGCAGCTGGGCCGAGGCACCCCGAAGCGCAGTGGCGCCGGACAACGGCGGTGAGCGCCGATGAGCGCCCGCTGGGACGCCGTCGTGGTCGGCGCGGGCTTCGCCGGGACCCTCGTCGCCCACCGCCTCGGTGCGCAGGGCTGGCGGGTCCTCGTCCTGGAAGCCGGACGGGCCGCGCCCACCGGCGCCGAGACCGCCACCGCCCACCGCGCGGCCGGCGGCGGACCGCCCACCTCCCCCTACCC
>NZ_JBIVVI010000002.1:0-34135 GCF_044757675.1 Kitasatospora sp. NPDC091257 | reverse complement strand
GGGGCAGGGGCCGTCGTCGTGCGCTCGCCCTCCGAGGAGTCCGCGAGACCGTCGGCCGTGGTGTACCCGGTCATTCCCAGACGGTCGAGCAGCGACTGCAGGTCGATGTCCTGGAGGTAGCGGTTCCGCAGGAGCAGCATCGCCTCGAGCCGGGTGAGGGGCCCCTGTAGGAGCTCGGCGACCTCCGCAGACAGGCCGGCCTCTGGCTGGCTGTCATTGAGAACCTTGACCGAGGGCATTGAACTCGCCTCTTCGTCGAGCCCGCGGACCTCCCAGAGGCCGCTTCCCCGAAGGTGCCAGAACGGATACTCGGGTGTGACCTTGGAGCTGGGCAGTCCGTACTCGGACAGCAGCGGACCGACCTCGGATTGGAACGTCGTCCAAGGCGCCAACCGTGACTCACCTGCAGCAATCCGGGCGATCGCCCAGAGCAGCGTGAGTGGCTGGTGTCGGCTCGGTTGCCCGCTGGCGGTGTTGCGATGAGTCCTGAGCGTTTCGAATCGGGTGAGCAACTCTGCCTTCGTCATCCGAGCGGTGCGGGATGGCGAAGGCCGCGCGGACCCTTGGGGCAGCTGCGACTGACAGCCGGCGGCTGTCAGTTGGTGGGCAACGTGTGCATATTCATCGGCCGATCGGAGCGTGAGCATGCGCAGCGGACGCGGAACCTGGAGCTCGGCCAGTATGTCCAGAGCAGGGATCGGTTGGGCGAATTCCTCGAATTCATCGAGTGCCATGATGTGTGACCACGTACTGCCCTCCTTGTCGCTTCCCCAGACGGCGTGGGCTATGGCCGAGCTGGTGAGGAGCTGAACGACCTTCGCACGTGCGATGAAGCAGTTCCCCGTATAGAAGAAGACGTGGTCGCCGACCCGCCGGTCACGCAGAGCCCGGACCTTCTCGTTGTTGGCCTGTGACGTCGGCGTTGAGCCCCACAAGCGGGCAATCCCTTCCGGGTACAGGCCGGCGAGCACGTCAGCTTCTGAGCCGACCGAGTTCTGCAGATCAGAGACTCGGATGCCTGCGCGCACGGACTTGGCGAAATGCTGCGGGCCTCCGTCCCTGGTGCCTCGAGGCTGGAGGATCAGCTGTGGCCTCTCGGAAGCATGGACTGCTTCCTCTGCGGCCTCGGAGAGGAGGCCCGGTCGGGTGGCCGGACGTGTTCCTGCATGCGTCAGATCGGCAAGGCTCATGCCGAGAGAATAGTAGGAAAATCCGACAATGGCTTCTGAGTTGATCGGTCAAAGGTGGAGCTGTGATGACGTACTTCAGGGCTGGATGACGTGCAGTCGTACAGGTTCGGAGAGCGCTGCAGAAGCACCCGGAAAGTCGGCCAGGCGCGCGGCGACCGTAGCCATTGCGAGTCGTTCGGGCAGTGCGGTGGAGAATTTCAGCCCTTTGACAGCGCGCCGGTCGACGTCCGGGAAGACGAGGAGGTCGCCGGCACCGGTACGAGCGCTTTGCCACATCGGGGCCGTCAAGTCCTCGCGAAGCCGCACGTAGCAGTCCGTAGGGCGCTGAACCGGGTCTGCAACGGACGACAAGGTGGCGGCGAGCGTGACGTTGGCCCGGTAGCCGGCCCACGTCCACCACCGTACGTCGTTGCCGGAGCGCGTGATCAGTGTCCCGGCGGGGTGCACGCTGTCGGGGGCCTCGTCCTCACGCAGTTGCCGGAGGCGGGCTTGTGCCCGCCGGGTGAGCGAGACCGGTGGATCGGCGCCCAGTAGAACGTCGCGCATGGACCGGGTCAGTTCGTACGACAGGCCAGCGATGCCGGTGCCGGACCACTTGGCGATGCCGCCACCGTCGGCAGGCTCGACGAAGGCCCGACGCCTGGACCAGTCGATGAAGGTCACCTGCCAGCTCCGCCCGCCGAGGAGAAGCCGGCGGGGCCCAGGCCGCTCCTCGGTGAGAACGGTGGGATCGGTCTGCCCGATCTCGGTGCGTCCCGACAACACGGTGAACTGGGGCGGCGCTGTGAAGGACGCGGTCAGCTCGATGAAGTGGCGGCGGCCGAAGCGCTGTTCCGCCTCGGGACCGATGAAGAGGAGCCCATTGTCGTCGTCGAGGAAGCCTTCGCCCACCAGGTGCCGCAGGATCGGTTCACCGGAGCGGTCGAAGGGCGCCAGGCCGTTCCATTCCGAGCTCCACAGAAGGTTGCCCAGACTGTGCTCCTGCAGGGTCACGGCGAGGATCTGCTGGGCGACCAGGTGTCGGGGCTCGGGCGGCGGTGTGACGGCCTCGACCCAGCCGCGTCCCCACAGCAGCAGCAGGCCCGCGGCCTGAAGCAAGGTCTCTTCCTCGGTGGCCAGGAACAGGCAGTTGCGCACACTGCCGGCCCGTCGGCCGGTGCGGCCGATCCGCTGGAGGAAGGAGGCGACCGTGCGAGGTGCGTCGATCTGGATGACGCGATCCAAGTCCCCCACGTCGATGCCGAGTTCAAGCGTGGAGGTGGATACGATCACGCAGTCGCGGGCCTCGGCGAAGGCCTGCTCGGAGCGGGCTCGTTCCTCGGCGGACAGGGAGGCGTGAGAGAGGAAGGTGGTGACCTCACGAGCCCGCAGGGCGGCACCGAGCTGCTCGACCTGCCGGCGGGAGTCGCAGAAGACGAGGCGCTTCTCGCCGCGGTGCAGTGATGCGATCAGCTTCGCCGCGTTCTCCAGCGAGCCGACGTAGTCGAGTTCCACCTCGCCGGGCGGCGAGGCACCGGTGGAGGCGGCGGTGAGATCGGGGGCGACGACCTGTCCCGTGCGGGAGTTCGCGCCCGAGCCCTGCAACCAGGTCAGCAGTTGCTGCGGGTTACCCACCGTCGCCGACAGGCCGATGCGCTGGATCGGACGGCCGGTGACGCGTTCGAGCCGCTCCAGAACGGCGAGGAGGTGCCAGCCACGATCGTCCCCCGCGAAGGCGTGCACCTCGTCCACGACGACTGCGCGAATGGAGGAGAGGAGCTGGGCATGGTCGGTCTTGATCCCGATGAGCATGGCCTCGAGCGACTCGGGAGTGGTGAGGAGGACATCGGGCGGATCGGTTCGGATCCGTTTCCGCTGTGACTCCGTGGTGTCGCCGTGCCACAGTGCGGCCCGTCTGCCGAGCCACTGGGCGTACGAATCGACACGGGTGACCAGGTTGTTGAGCAACGCCTTGAGCGGGCACAGGTAGAGCACCGAGATGCCGGTCCAGCGGTGCTCGGCCATCGCGGACAGCATGGGGAAGCAGGCTGCCTCGGTCTTGCCGCCGGCGGTCGGCGCGAGCAGGACGGCGTCGTGGCCGTCCATGAGCGGCGCGATCGCGGCGCGTTGCAGCGGACGGAGGTCGGGCCAGCCCAGGGTGTTCACGATGTGGTGCAGGACCACCGGGTCGAGGCGGTCGAGCGGGTTCGCCGGGTCCTCGCCGTTCGGCTCGCGTTGCTCGGAACTGGTCATCACAGATCCAGGTCGATGTCGTCCGCCGATCCGGCGGCGGCCAGGTTCCGCTCCGTGGCAGTGAGTTCCTGGGGGGAGACGGTCAGCCGGTAGTGCTGCCGCGGATCGAAGTCGTCGAACTGGTCGATCCGATCCAGAACATCACCCACCAGCTTCTTCAGGAAGAGCCTAGGAGCGACACCCACCTTGCCGCCCAGCGCGCCGCCGACCGCGTCGGCCAGGTCGGCGATGTAGCGGTCGTCCGCGAGCGTCTTGATCCGGTCGGCGGATCCCGCACCATCGGCGTAGAGATCACGGATCGTCACCCCGAGGCCGATGAGCGAGTCCCGGGTGAATCCGGGAAGACGGAGCTGGACGGCGCGGGGGTTGTCGAACCTCGGGTCGGTGGTGAAATCGGTGGCGAGGCGCTGGGCGAGCGGGGCGAGACGCTGCACCCCCTGCTGACCGTCGTAGAAGGCCGGCGTACCGGTGATCACCAGGTAGAGGCCGGGGAAGCGGCCCGAGTGCACCTCGTCGATCAGTTGGCGCAGCGCGTTGAGCGCCTTGTCACGGGCGTCGGAGCGGACCCGCTGGAGCGTCTCGACCTCGTCGAGGACGAGGAAGAGCCCCGCGTGCCCGGAATCCCGGAGCACGGTGAGCAACCCCTGGACGAACCCGAGGGCTCCGAAGTGGTCCAGATCACCGCGCACGCCGGCGGATCGTCGGGCCGCGGCGGCGACGTTCGGCTGCCCGCCGAGCCATGCGAGGACCGCCGCAGCAGTGGTCTCGTCGCCCGCCGTGAGGGCGGCCCGGTAGCCGCGCAGAGCGGCCGCGAACGACGGGGCGTGCCGGGACACCTCGCTGAGCCGGGCGGCGAGCAGCCGCTCCACCTCCTCGGGGAGTTGCTCCTCGGAACAGCCCGCGGCGAGGGCATCCTCCTCGAGGGCGTAGAACCAGGCGTCCACCACCGGCCGCAGCGCGCTCGGCGGGAAGCTCGAGGTGCCGAGCCGTTCCGTCAGCCGCCGGTACACGGTCTCCAGCTTGTGCAGCGGCGTCTCGGTCTCCGAGACCTGGATCTCGGCGACGGCGAAGTTCCGGCGCTTGGCGCGCTCGCCGAGCCACCGGGTGAAGAACGTCTTGCCCGACCCGTACTCGCCCCGGACGGCCTTGAAGACCGACGAGCCGGAGACGACGGCGTCCAACTCCGCATCGAGCGCGGATTCGAACCGTCCCAGCCCCGTGGCGAGCAGATCGAGCCCGTTCTCGGGCACCGCACCGCGGCGCAACGCGTCGATGACGTCGCGGCGGCGGGCTGCACTGACGGTCACGGATCGGGAGGTTCCTTCGGCACTCACGCGCAAAGTCTCCCATCCACCAGGTGGGTGTGATCACTGCTGTCCGGGCACCGGGACCGATCGGGTCCCGGTGCCGGTTCAGCGCAGGTCGAACTGAATGCGCAGAAGATCCGTGTCGAGCCGCAGGGTACGCCCGTCCGGGAGGGTCTCCAGCACCTGGATGCTGTCGTAGTTGAGCAACTGCCGCAGCACGGCGGCGAAACCGTCGGCACGGACGGCGAGCTCGCCGATCCGCTGGGCCAGGGCAGTCACGGGCAGCGTGCCGCCCGCGTCCAACAGCGCCCGCAGAGCCTTCTCGACCTTGACCAGATCGGGTTTGCGCGCAAGGAGATCCACCTGGTCCTGGAAGGTCTGCGAGCCCAGCAGCCTGGAGACCAGGGCGTCCTGGGGAGAGACCAGCGTGGGCGTCAGCAGCGCGTCGGCGTCCTCCGCGGCAGGCTCGATCGTGACCTCGAAGAGAGCCTCGTGGCCCGGTGCCGCCGGCTTGGGCGGTCGAGTCGCCTTGGCGGGCTTCTTCGGGACGACCACCGGGACCGGCTCCGGCGGGGGGACACCGGGGGTGAGAGCCCACCAGGTGGGCTCGGGGCTGCCGAGTTCGCGCCAGCCCTTGGGCGGAGCGGCCCCGAACGGAAGGAGGGCGAGCACCGGGATGGCGACCTCCGCCAGCGAAGCTCCACCGTGATACCCCGCCTTGAGGGCCGTGTAGCGGGAGTCGGCGTCCCACAGCGCGACGATCTCGTTGCCGGTCTGCGGGGAGACGACGCGCGGCCCTACGAGGGTGATCTCGGTGTCCCCGAGGGACCCACCGGGGGCACGGTGCCGGGCGGACAGCGGAGTCTCCCGATCCACCTTGACCCCACCGCGGTCGACGACGTGTCCATGGTCGCTGGTGATGACGACCGCACGCCCCTGGGCGGCGGCGACCCGCAGGAGATCCTGCAGACCCCCTATCTGGGACAGCAGCCAGGAGCCGTCGCCGTGCTTCTGCTCCTTGGCGAGCCGGTCGTCGACGGTGTTCAGCACGACCGCTACGTGAGTGTCGCCGGCCAGTGCTTCGGAGAGCTCGGGGCCGAAGACCGCGCCACCGGTCTCGCTACGGAGGTCGTCCTTGTGGAAGACCGCCACCTTCTCACTGCCCCAGAACCGGTGGGTGGGGACGATGCGCTTCTCGTCGGCCTGCGTGCCCGTCATGAGGCGCGCGGCAAAGAGGGAGGTCCGGGACACGGCCGTCACGGTCGGCAGGGCGGCGGCGACCGCGCGGCGCTCCGGGGAACGCGGCATATCCGAGGAGGCCGCGCTCCCGGTGGCCCGGGGCATCGGATCGTACTCGGCCCACTGCTCGCGCAGTTCCGTACCGAGCTCGGAAGCTATGGCGGCGCTCATCCCGTCGACGACCACGAGCAGCACGCGGCGCTCGCCGGCCTTCACCACGGGAGCGACGACCTTCTGCAGGAAGGTCTCCACCGTGAGCATGGGGCTCTTTGGGTCCGCCCCCGCTGCCGTCCACGTGGCCAGAGCCTGCACGAAGTTGCGGTCGATCTCCCGCCGTTTGGCTCGGACCGAGGAACAGAGCCGGTCGTAGGAGGACGCCAGCACCTCGTCGGCGTCCCCGCCGGCCTCGATGTGTTCCAGCGCCAGGTCGACCCAGCCGGTCTGGTTGGCGTGGCGGTTGACTCCGGCCGCCACGTGCGGGACCTCGGTCGACGGATCGGTGGCCAGCCACTGCGCGAGCCGCTGCGCCATCCGCGCCCGCTCGGCCCTGGCCCGGGAGGCCTGGCCCAGGGCGAGACGGTGCTCGCTCACCGCCAGCACCGTCTCCGCGACCTTCGACAGGTCGCCGGCATCGAGGGCCCTGCCGACCGCGGCGAACCGGGCCTCGAGGCCCGCCGCCAGAACCGGGCTCGCCTCGGCCGCGAGGCGTGCACCGAACTGATCGACCAGCGACTCCGCCCGGTTCAGGACGGCCCCGGTCACCTTCCGGGCGTCGGCCGCCTCGTCGTCCTCGGACCCCGGTCGGCCGATCAGCAGGAGGACGGAGACGAACTCCTCACAGCTGCGCCCGAAGGCCGTCGCCAGCGCGTCCAGAGCCTCGCCATGGGCCGGCGGCTCCTCACCGAACCACCGCTCGGCACGTCCGCGCGCCCGGTAGTCGTCGGCCGTCGCCGAGGCCGCGTCCGCGTGCACCCACAGGGCCGCGCAGACCAGGCCGAACGCGACCGCGTCCGGGCCGTGTTCGGCGGCGACCAGAGCCAGCAGGGCCTTGCCGGTCAGGCCGGCCTGGTCCTCCTCGGCCAGGAACGAGGCCAGCCCGGCCCGCTCGGGCGCGCGCAGGGCGAGGAAGCGGTCCGGCCCGCCGGGCGTCAGCGACCAGCGCAGCAGAGCGGGCACATCCAGACCGGAGCCGGCCGATCCCGACTGCTCCGCCCGGTCGGGGTCGAAGCGGCCGATGCCGAGCCGCCGCAGTGCGAGGGAAGCGAGGGCGCCGGGACGGGCCAGCACTCCGCCGCCCAGCTGAGGCCAGCCGGCCGGCGGGGTGGCGTCGAGCAGCGACTCGGCGGCCCAGTTGTCCTTGAGGAGCCGGTTGTCGGCGCTGGCCGCGCCGAAGGCCTGCCGGACCACGTCCCAGGTGTCGACGGCGTTGACCCGCTCCCGGTGCACCCGGGCCAGCAGGTCCGGGCCCAGCTCCGACTCCTCCCGGTCGGTCAGCACGACCAGGACCTCCGGGCCCGATGCACCGGGGGCAAGGTGGGCCAGGACCAGCTCGTAGACGGCGAGCGGAGAGGGCGCGGCCGCGACCCGGGCCTGACGCCGTTCACCCCAGCCGAGTTCGGCAGCACCGTCCCACTCGGGGGCGGCGCGCAGCAGGACGGCCTTGCGCCGGCCGCTGGCGAGCCCCCGCTGTGAGGCCAGGTACTGGGTGACGGTGCCCGGGTTCAGCCGGACCGCGCTGGTGGTGACCGGAGTGCTCATTCGACCACCTTCCAGCTGATCTCGACGGTGGCGTTCGGCTCCCTGGCAGCCAGCTCCTCCAGGTCGGCACGCAGCTCGGCGATGGCACGGGCCGCGGTGGTCCGGCCACCGCCGGAGCGGCGGACGGGACGGCGGGCGGTGGGTTCGGTGGGCACGCGCGGGTCGCTGGTGCGGGTGTTGAGGTCGGTATCGTCGGCCCCGGGAGCGGGCTCCGGCGGGGTCACCGGAGCGACGGGCGGCGGGGGAGTGACAGCGGCCTGGCTGCGGTCGATGACCTCGACGATGGCGCGCCGGGCGTCCTTCAGGGCCTGCGGAAGGTCGGTCGTGACCTCCCGGGCGATTCCGCGCAGTTCCTCCAGGACGGCCTGGCCGGCGGGCCCGTAGTTGGGCGCGAGCTTGAGCATGTCCCAGGCGGCGCCGGCCAGCGCTGAGGCGACGGCCTCGGCCTGCTTAATCGACCTGCCGTAACGCTCGGCCGACACGGCACCCAGGTCGAAGGCGGCGAAAGCACCGATGACCTGCTTGGCGGCACCCGAAGTGGCCGCCGGGCCCTTGTCGGCGGCGATGATCGCGTCGAGCAGGTCGAGCGAGCGCCGGGCCAGGGCGAGCCGGCCCGTGCCGTCCGTGTCGTCCAGGCCGAGCAGCGTGGCGCGCTTGTCGAGCTGCTGGACGAGGCTGGTGGCGTGCGGCTGGTACGTGCGTGCGGCGGCCACGATGTCGGCGGCGAAGCGGCTAGCGATCCGGCTGCGGCGCAGGGTCGGCGGCTTGGTGCCGAGGATGTGCTGGAAACGGTGGCCGGCCTCCTCCCAGCTCGCCTCGTCGGGCAGCGGCTGGGTGCGCAGTGCGTCCCCCGACTTGATTGCGGACGGCTCGGGCGCGGGGTCGAGCAGGCCGCCGCCGCGCACCCAGACCCGGTCGTCGAGTTCGGCGAACGAGGCGATGACCAGGTTGGCCAGGAACGGGTCCAGGCCCATCGGCTCGGGCCGATCCAGCCAGTCGGTGAGGCGTACCACGGTCAGGTCGCCGGTGACGCCCTCCGTCTTGGCTTCCCGGCGGAAGTGGTCGGGCCAGCGGGTGGAGAGCTCGAAGTACGCCTCCTTCTGCTGCCCGAGGCCGAGTTCACCGGCGACCCGCTTCATGATCGGACGGTCCTTGGCCGGGATCTCGACGCGCCGGTCGCTGGCCTCGCCGGCCGCCCGGATGTGGGCGAAGACGATCTTGGCATCGGCTGGCTTGACGACGGTGCCGGGGGCCTCGCGGTCGAAGAGGGGGTGAGCGGGGTACTGGTGGGCGAGCAGCTTGCCGGCCACGTGCCGGGCGGCGTCGTGCAGCGACTGGCCGATGCCCGGGCGCAGATCGGGGACGTCCGGGAGCGGCTCGAAGTGGTCGTCGAAGCCGAGTTCGACGTCGGAGCTCTTCTTCTCGGACAGCCCGTACGCCTGCTTGAGAGCGGCCTTGACGGTCTTGGTCAGCGACTCGCGCTGGCCTTCCAGGAGCGCCTTGGCGCGGGCCCGGTTGTCGGCGTTCAGGTGCCCGGCGTACTGGGTGTCGAAGCGGCGCTGGTCGCTGAGGGCGTAGTCGATGGTGACCAGGCGGCGGAAGTCCTGGAAGCGCGCGGTCGACAGGTGGGTGGGGAGCCAGGCGACGGTTCGCGGACGGTTCTCGCCGGCCTGCACGCGCAGCTCGCGGATCCGGTTGGCGTCGTCGACCGGCCCGTACTCGCTCTCGTCGAAGGGTAGATCGATGACGAAGCGCCAGTTGTTCTCGTAGCTGGGGCTGAACTCGTGGTCGGGCATGGTGTCGCGGTCGGCGACGTTGCCGAAGACGACCTCCACCGAGCGGTTGGAGCCGCGCCAGACGAACTTCAGCTCGTCGGCGTCGAGACGGCCGTCGTGGGTCTCTACGCCCAGCTCCTCGGCGAGGAGACGGCGGGCGAGGACGCGGCGGTTGCCCGGGTTGTCGTTGACGTTGGCGTTGGCGATGACGGAGTCGACGTCCACGCCGGCGAGTTCGAGCCGGACACCCGGGTTGACCTGGGTACCGGTCTCCTTGATCTCGGCGAACCGGGAGGCCCAGTCGGCGACCTTCGACTTGATCACGCCCACCTCGGCGCCAGGAATCGGCGAGACGACCGAGCCGTGGTTGAGCGCACCGAGCCGGCGGATCGTCAGATCGCGCAGGGCGGGCACGCTGGGTGCGAGGGCGGACAGCAGCAGGGTGCAGATCAGCCGGTTGTCGCCGGTGAAGTTGCGGCAGCGCTGGGCGAGTTGGGCATCGGTGATGGTGTCCGGGTGGTTGCGGTATCGCTCGATGTCCTCCTCGGTGACCTCGCTGGTGTCGAGGAGATACGGGCGGAGCTTGGTGCGGTAGAGCTTGTCAGCGGCCTGGAACTCGGCCTTCAGGCTGTCGACGAACGGCTTGTCGCCGCCGTCGGCGATCACCGGGTAGAGGTCACCGAGCGGGATCAACTGCTCGAGCCGGGCGTCGTTGCGGTGATCGGCGAGGAGTTGGCCCATCAGCTTCAGACCGGTACGGGAGCGCTGGAGAGCCGAGGAGATGTGGACGAGGGTGTCCATGAAGGCGGGGGAGAAGGGGTAGGTGAGGCGGAAGGACGCTTCGTCCGCCCCGGTGGTGCCCTCCTCTGAGCCGAGCAGCACGTCCCAGACCTGGTGACCGCCGGTGCGCTTGGCCTTGGCGAAGGCTGCGTCTAGCTTCTCGCGGGCCTCGTCATCCTTCGGCGTGAGCAGGCGGGCGTGGGCGATCTGGGGGAGGTTGCGGTCCTCCAGGGTGATCTTGTCGAACCGGCCGGAGGCGAGGTTCAGGCTGTCCTGGATGGCGGTCTCGCCCGCGCCGGACACCTCCTCGCCGACCAGCTCGCGCAGGTCGCGCTGGCGGGCGATGAAGGACACGATGGGGATGGCGCGGCGGGAGTCGGCGCCCTCCACGAAGTTGGTGATCTTGTCGGCCTCGCGGGAGACGAACTTCTGGTCGTGGATGCGGTTGGCGAGCCAGAGGATCAGCTCGTCCATGAAGAGGATCAGGCCGTCGTAGCCGAGCGACTTCGCGTGGGCGGCGATGACGGAGAGGCCGGCGTCGAGGGAGATGAAGCCGAACTCGTCCTCCTTCGCGTTCTGTGCGAACCCGGGGAACCAGCCCGCGATGGCCTCGTGGACGAGCTTCGCGCGCAGCTCGGCGGGGGTGGTCGGGCTGACAAGGTTCATCTTCTTCTCGGAGTCGTCCGAGATGTCTTGCTGCTCTGCTGTGAGCGCGGAATCGAGCAGGGCCGGCGTCCAGGCGAAGCCCTCGCCCCAGTCGTCGTCCTCGTCGATGTCGGCGCCGTTGTCGCCGGCCAGGCCCGCGATGAACTGCTCGTCGCCGACCTTGGCGCGCAGGCGCTGGACGTCTTCGAAGAGCGCGTCCGTGCGGTAGACCTGCGGGGTCGGTGCATCCGGGTGGAGCGCCTTGACGTGGGAGACGTAGCCGCCGAGGACGCGCTGCTCCAGGGACTTCGCGCCGAGCATGTGGTACGGCACGAGCAGGAATTTCTTGCGCTCGGCGCTCAGCCACTCGTGCTTGGCCAGGGTGGGGTCGAACTCGGTGCGGGAGAGTGCCGCCTGGTTGCCTCGGAGGAGGGCGTGCAGGACGGCCATGAAGTGCGACTTACCGGAACCGAAGGAGCCGTGGAGGTAGGCGGCCTTGGAGGTGTGACCGTCGAGGGCGGCCTTGATCAGGCCGAGGGCCTCGTCGAAGTTCTCGAGGAGGCGGTCGGTGAGGACGTAGTCCTTGAGAGCGGCGGCGGCGCCCTCGTCGGTGACCGCCTCGGCGAGCTTCAGGACGAAGTCGGAGGTGGAGATGGACGGCTTGATGTCGATGACATCGCGGAGGAGGGGCGGCTGGGCCGGTGTCGAGGCCATGGTCTGCTTTCGTCCGTTCCGTCGTCATCGTCGTCGTCCTGCGGTGCGTCGCCGGCGTGGGGCTCTGCCGGCCGTTCGCAGCCGCACGGGGGCGGTGGGGAGCGGCGGAAGGTCCTCGGCGGTTGCGCCGGCGACGATCAGCCATGGTATGACGGCGGCACGACGCAGTGCTACCAGGTCGGGCTGGGTGGCGGGGCTGGTGGCGCCGGGCGGCGAGGTGGCTTGGTCGCCTGTGGGCAACTGCACTTCCTCGCCGTGGTGCCGACATGGACGGGCTATTCCTGGGCGGGCGGCGGTTCGGCGGGGCGGATGTGTGTGGAGTGCAGCCGGCCGTTCATTCGGAAGGAGAAGTCGAACCTGCCGCCACGCCTGATCGACTCGGCGGCGAAGCTGACTGCGCCGGGACGGGAGAGGGCGTACCCCAAGGTGGCAGCCTGAGCCTCGCCCAACGGGAGGAGCTGAAGGGAGCGCCAGAGGGCGGCCAGGGCCTCCGGGAGCCGGGGGAAGGTCGCAGGGGCGCAGAAGCCCTCGACCACCACGGGTTGGGCCCCGCTTTCGTGGAGCGCTGGGTGATCGCGCAGCGGGCAGCACTGGCCGCAGGGTCGGTCGCCGGCGCTCATCGGGGGTCCCGCCCTCCGGGTGCGACGGTGGCCCAGACGACCTTGCCGATTCCGCCCTCACGCGGGCACCAGCCCCAGGCGATCGACAGCTCCTCGACCAGCCGGAGTCCGCGGCCGTTCTCGTCGTCCAGGGAGGCGGCTCGGAGGGCGGGGCGGGTGTGGCCGGCGTCGTGCACCTCGAGGCGAAGGTGGTCGGGCTTCTGCTCGAACCGGATCAGGAGGAGGCGGCCGGGCGCCGTACGGGAGTGCTGCACGGCGTTGTTGACCAGCTCGGTGAGGACGGACTCGGCGGCGTCGAGGTAGCGCTCGCCGGAGGCGTGGAGGGCGAGGAACTCCCGGAGCAGTCGGCGAGCGGTGCTCCCGGACTTCGGGTGGCGCGACAGCCAGCACGAGTACTCGTCGGCGGCGGTGGGCGGGATCTTCAGGGCAGCGGGCATGGCGATGTCCCCTCCGGAGCGTGGATGGTTTCGACGTGATCCAGGCGGTTGACAGCCCTGGCGACGGCCGCAAGGAGGCATGGGAGTGCCCGGTGACGAGCCGCCATGATCACGTTGTGTCGTACGACTGGCTACGCCAAGTAGCATGCACTCGTTTCATGATCGTATGCAACGTTGCGTGAGGAAACGATGACTGATGATCTTTGTTGCTCGGATTGCCAGTTGGAGAGCAGACTGACTGTCACTCAAGGGAGGTCGTATGGAAGGGGAGAAGGCGCCCAATGCCCCATCGACGGTGCTTGGTCGTCAGCTCGGCGATGAGCTGCGCACAATGCGCGAACGGGCCGGCCTGACGACCGCCGACGTAGCGGCCGAGCTGGACTGCACCAAGGGCAAGATCTCTCGGATCGAGAACGGTCGATCCCCTGTTCGCGCGCCGGATCTCGTCGCGATGCTTCGCCTCTACGGCACTGGTGACGCGGCGACTACGGAACGACTGACCGAACTGGCGCGCACAGCGAACAAGCGGCGCAGGAGCGGTTGGTGGAACGAGTACGGCGATGTTCTCGCCGACACTTACCGGGACTTCATCGCGCTTGAGGCAGTCGCCTCATCGGTGCGTACGTTCCAGAGCCAGACCATCCCGGCGCTGCTTCAAACCCGCGACTACGCGCGGGCATTGTCGGTTGCCAGTCGGCGATGGAAGCAGCCGGAGGAGATCGAGCAGTTCGTCTCGGTTCGCCTCACTCGCCAGAACCGCCTGACCGAGGACGAGCCGCTCTCCATCTGGGCTGTGTTGGCGGAGGGCGCACTTCGCCAGCAGGTCGGTGGCCCTTCCGTCATGCGTGACCAACTGGCGCACCTTGCTACGGCGGCGGCGATGCCCAATGTGACGGTGCAAGTCGTTCCCTTTCGCACTGGTGCGCACGCGAGCATGGCTGGGCCATATGTGATCCTCGGGTTCCCGTCGGTCAGTGCGCTGGATGTGGTCCTGGTGGACAACCCGTCCGGCTCGATGTGGCTGGAGCGAGCACCCGAGGTCGAGGTGTACGTGGACCTGTGGGACGACGTCCGTACGAAGGCGCTGTCCCCGATGGAATCCCTGGAATTGATCAACTCGATCAAGGAGAACGGCATATGAGCTCGACGTCTGATGCTGTGGCCGTGGATCTGTCGGCTGCCGTGTGGAGGAAGAGCACGTACAGCGGGCCTGACAACGAGTGTGTCGAGGTGGCTGGCGGTGTGCCCGGTCTGATGCCAGTCCGTGACTCCAAGGAGCCGCAAGGGCCGATGCTGGTCTTTCCGGCTGGGGCATGGTCGGCGTTCGTTGCCGGGGTCAAGACTGGGGAGTTCTCCGTCGACTGCTGAGTTGGTCCTGCTGCGCAAGAGCCTCCGGCCGGATCTCTGGCCGGAGGCTCTTGCGTGCTGCGTGGCTGAAGCGTCAGCTCTTGGCGGCGCGACCACGGCGGGCAGGCGCCGGACGCCAGGCCCGCAGGTCGTCGTCGGTCAGACCATGCTCACCCTGGATCTGAGCGCGATAGCCGGCGAAGAAGTCAGCGGGGGAGCCGCCGTACATTGCGTCGAACTCACCGTGCCACTGGCTCAGCCAGGGCTGGAGCTCCAACAGCCCCGCGAGGTAAGGGGTCAACTCCTCGCGGGTGAAGTTGTTGTTCGTGAAGTACGTCGTGAGTGCCTGCGCCTGCTCGCGGTGGTCCCAGCCAGCCCAGCCAAAGAGGTCTGGGGTGCCGGAGGTGGTCGTCGAGTAGGAGATGAACCGCTCCTTGGGCACATCGAGCTTGCCCCGAGCCCGCCAGTAGGACGGCTTCAGGAAGTCGGCCGAAGTGTACTTCGGTGGCACGGGGATTGAATCCCGGATCTTCCGCTTCGCCAGCTCGTCCGGCGCGGCATCCTCCTGGCGCTGGAGGCCCCACACGTGCTCCCAGTCGGCACGCTTCTTGAGCCCAGCAGGCTTGTAGCGCAGCGGAGGGAGGAATGGCACGAGCTCATTGGCGAGGAGATCGGCGATTACGCTGCCGAGCTCCTTGCGAGGAGCATAGATCTCGGCGACGGAGACGAAGTCCTTGTCGTGGGAGAGCGTGTCCGTCAGCTGGGCGCGGGTGAGGAGGGTGGGCTGGTTGTCCTGGAACCAGTGCTCGCGGTTCTCGATGCGGTCAAGCAGCCAGGCGCGCAAGGCCCGTACCTGGAGCGCGTCCCAACCGTCGGTTGCCCAACGGCGCTTGTACTCAGGTCGCTCGATCATACCGATAGCGCGGGAGGTTTCGATGGCCTCGACACGCTTTTGGACAATTGATCTATAGGTGTCAGACCAATGAGAGGGAAAGTCGGTGATAGGTGTGGAATCGTGCCGCTTGAACCACTCATCAGTGGCTTCGCCATTTTCTGCTCGGCGCGCAAGAACGATCTCGAATGCGCGCTCGCCAAGCGCGAGTGGGGGGATGTCGCTCTCGGGTGCGCGATGGTCCTCAGGGTGCAGATTATAGAGTGCGTAAACCTGCCAGTCCAGCTCTTCTTGGAGGGCTATCATTTGCGCGCGAATATGCGTCCATTTGGCTTTCGCGTCGCGGAGCGAGGCGGCGGTGGGTGTAGGCGCGTCGGCGACGGTTAGCGCGGCAGGGCTGGTAGCAGCGAGCTGCTGGGATAGGGTGTCGACCGCAGTAGCAAGGGAGGTGGGGCAGGTAGGGGGAAGTGGGAACTGCTGAAGCTTGGTTCCAGTGAATTCGTAGAATTGTTCCCAGAGTTCTGTCTTAATACCTGACTGGTGCCCCTCCGTTCCTTTGCTGTGGCTCACCATCTTCAGCCAAAATCCTGCAGTGGAGCTGTTAAGTAGCCCGAGAAGTTGCAGATGCTGGTCCTCTCCTGCCTCTTTGGGAAGTTTGATCACTGGCGCATGCCGATTGAATACCTTCCCTCCTCGCCCGAGTGCGAAGTGATTGTGAGTTGCAACAAACGGAAATGTAAGGATGAAGGAAGTGTTTAGTCGTGCATCGTTGTGAAATGCATAATTTGACCAAGGAAGCCCCCGCTGTTCCTTTGTGGTGCCAAACATCAGTCCATTGCGCAAGGTCTGACGGCCAGGCCACAGCGTGCGTTCCTCCAGTTTGGCTCGCTGATCGCCGGTTGCAGCGGACGGGAAGATGGCATCGGCAGCCAGATGGCAGTCCCAGTCGCGGACCTGATCTCCGGTTACGAAGGCGCGCATCGGAATGTCGCGCTGGCGGATCCAGCCGGCGGAGGGGCGGGGCACTACAAAGTACTCGTCATCCCCAGTGATCGCCGCAAATCCGGCGTTTTCGATCCGGTTGGAGAGCGTGGCCACGGAGGAGGCTGCGAGTCGCTGTACCATCTCGAGGCCGCCGTCCGCCAAGATCCACGGCTGCTTGCCGAAGTACCGTTCACGATCGAGGTCATCCACTGACACCCATCGGCTGGCCGAACCAGGCTTGTCGATCTGTTCGACGATTGCTTGCCAGACCAGTCCGTCGGCCGCGTCCTCTGGTGCAGCTGGCTCGCCCTGAATGCTTCGGACAGTGCGGATTGTCTTAGCGCGGCTCATGGAGCGGCGGCGTCCAACGAGGATAACGGTCGGTGTGCCGTGTCCAGGGATATATGCCCCGGAGGTGTCCACGACCTCTGTTAGTTCCACCTGATACGCGAAGTAGTCCTCAATCAGTTTTGTCCCGAACTCTCGCTTCATGAACGAGTTCGCGGTGATCTGGCCAACCATTCCGAACCCTCGGCCGTCGGCCTTCCCCCTCACTGAAAGCTCGAAGAAACGCTGAGCGAATGGCACTGACAAGGCGTACTTGCCTGCACAGGCATCGTAGAGCTTCCGGTACAGCGCATTGAGCTTCGTGTCCTTGACCGTGATGTACGGCGGATTTCCTACCACTACGTGATAGCGGCCCTGTTCCAGGATTCCCGGGTGCTCATGCACGTCCTCGGTCGCGTATGCAAACTCCGCCAGTTCGTCGCCCGACTCCTCGCCCAGCAAGGTCAGTTCGAGCTGCCGCGCCTTGATGAGCGAGTCTCCGACCGCTAGGTGGATCGGCCAGTCATATTTCCCGGCCTCCGCCAGCGTTCGCACCTGCGCTGCTGCCATCGCAGCTACTAGCAGACGGAAGCGGGCGATGGCCACTGCGAAGGGGTTGATATCCACCCCGTGCACCGAGTCGAGCGAAGCCCGCACGCGCTCGTACCGGTCCCGCCCGGGCTGCCCCTCGGCCCAGAGCTTTGCCAGGCGTCGGAACGCGCCCAGCACGAAGTGGCCCGACCCACATGTTGGATCGATCATCTTCAGGCCGTCGTAGCCGAACTCCCGCACTGCCGGGTCCATCGTCCGGTCGAGGATGAACTCCTCCACGAACTCCGGCGTCTGCAGCAGCGCGTACGTCTTCCGTGCCGCCTCCGACAGATCCTGGTACAGGTCACCCAGGAACCGGGTGTCCCAGCCCTCCGTGCCGTCCTCGGCCAGCTTGTCCGTGAAGTCGTGGACCAGGACACCCGTCTCGTCCCGCTCGCGCCAGAACTCGACCAGTGCCCGCGCGCCGTCGTGCGAGAGCGGGATCTGGAACAGCGGGTTGTGGCGCCGGTCGAACAGCAGCTTGCCGGCCTGCCCTGCACCGAGCTCCGCGAACGCGCGCTCCAGCCACCCTCGATACGTAGGGTCGGCGTCCTCATCGACATACGCCGCGTACCGCTCCAGCGCGAGGTCGCGCCGCTCGTCCGATGCTCCCGCCAGGTACGGCTCCGGGATCAGCTCGTTGTCCTCGCAGAACCGCACGAACACGGTCCCGAGCACCCACGCCACCGCGACCTGCGTCACGCGCTCGTCTAGCCACGAGTTCCAGGTCGCAGCCGTACGCCCCAGCTTCCGCGCCTGGTCGTACTCGCCGCGAAGCTTGACGCGCACCTCCTCCACAGCCTTGACCTGGCTGCCGAGGTCGGTTTCGACCGCCTTGACCTGCTTGATCAGATCTGCCAACAGGGCCTTGCGGTCGATCACGTCGTTGCCTCTCCACTCTCGCCGGCTCGGTGGGCGTTGTTGACCCACGAATCCGGAAGCTCGATCCATTCTCCCAGGCCCGCCTGATACGGCACCGCCGTCGTCCCCAGCCGAGGATCACGCGCTGGGTCGCTCTGCGGGCAGAGCAGCCACAGTCCGCGCCCAGCGTTCCGCGACCGCCCGGCCAGCCGGTCCAGCACCGCCATGGCGTCGTACCGGGCGAACACCCCGCCGTCGACCAGCAGAACGGGCCGCCCGGGCCCCTCTGCCGTCACCAGCTCGCCGATCCGCGGCTCGACCGCGCCCCACGCCGTCCGCGCGTACTCGGCGAACCGCATCGCCGCCGGCGTGCCGGGCTGGGCGGCGTCGGCACGAAGGATGGTCTCCCAGGTCGGCTTGGGCCGAGTATCGACCAGCTCGTGCAGGGCGTCGATGAACAGCTCTGCGACCGACACCGCCTCGGCCCCGAACCTGCTGCCGCCACCGTCCCCGGTCAGCTCGCGCGCCGCGTCCCGGGCGAGCCCGGTGCGCACGGTCAGCGCCCGGAAGCCGTCGCGCCGTGCGGACGAGAGCAGTCGCTCCTCCGCCTGCATGGCCCCGGCCAGCAGCGGGTCGTCGTCGTACCGAGTGACCAGCGAGATGCGCGTGGTCCGGCGGCCGGCCCCCGACGAGAGGTAGCTGGAGCCGGCGTCGACCCGCCGTGGCAGGTAGCGCATGGTTTTGGTGCCATGACGCAGCGAGAGCACCAGGTCGAAGCCTGCCTCCCGGAGGGCCTTCGTCAGCGGCCCGTCGGTCGGCAGCGTGTGCCCGCCATTCCCGTCCAGCAGTTCGGGGAACCGGGCGCGGACGCGCTCGTGGATGTCCTCCCAGGTCAGCCCAGGTTGCTGGGCCTCCGGCACGCCGGGCGTGATCCGGACCAGCCCGGCTTGGGTGAGTCGTAGGGCCCGGACGAGCGACAGGTCGCGAGGGTAGACCTCTAGTCGAGGGGTGGCGGCCGCGTTGCGGGAGGCTGCCGCGGCCACGTCCACCATGCGACGTTCGTCCCACTCCACCACGCCGTTCGGCGGGGCGACTGCAGCGAGTTCGGCCAGCACCGTCGCTGCCGTCGGCAGGGTGTCGAGCTTGGCGAGCCGGTCCGCAACCTTTCCGAGCCGCTGCGCGTAGTCCAGCAGTCCGGGGGCCGACGGAGTTTCGGGGGAGTCGTGCTCGCCGACTTCCAGCGCCAGTAGACCGGCGCCCATGCCTTCGTCGGCCGCCTCCCGGTTGGCGACGTGCCGGAACTGGGCGCTTGCCGGATCGAGCTGCTCGACCTCGAGAACGGCGCGTACCGCGGCGAGCCCGAGGGCCCGGCGATCCCCGCGCCCCTGGAGCCGGGTACCACGGCGAACGGCGAGGGCATCCGCGATCTCGGCTGCTGAGGCGACCCGCCCCAGCGAATGCAGCAACTCGAGGATCTCGGAGCGCAGTGCCTGTACCGCCGCGTGCTTGCTCCAGCGGGTGCGCTGCGGCTTCAGAATCTGCGGAATCCGCCCTGCGGTGAGCTTGAGACCGGCCGCGACGTCCTTCTGCTTCGGCCAGACCCCGATCTCCGGCAGAGCCCCCGTCTCGTTGGGCAGGCGCAGCAGCAGCCTGACGGTCTCGACCTCGTTGCGGTTGGACCCGTCCTTCTTGAGCACCGGCACGAAGATGGTGGCGAGGGTGTCCAGGCTGACCGTCCGCAGGGTTCGTGCAGGCAGTCCATCCGCCGCGGTACCCGTTGCCATCGCGTCGACGGCAGCCTTTTCGACCTCCGTCAGTTCTTCCTTGGCGGCCTTGCGGCCCTCCGGGGTGAGCGGGCCGGCCGGCTCATCGGCCAGGCGGCGGCGCCACTCCTTGATCCGGCCGAGTACTTCGTTGCGCGTCTTGGGGCCGAGGCCCGGCGAATTGACGAGCCGGCTTCGGGCGAGGTCCAGCAACTCGCCGACGGTGTTCACGTTGAGGCCGAAGACGAAGGATTCGGCGGCGAGGGTCAAGCCGGCGGCGGAGATCGCCGTCTCGCGGGTGGCCACTGCGGCCTTCTCGTTGCGCTTCTGGTCAGCGTCCTCGGGCTCCGCGTCCGCGATCATCGGTACGACGGCCTCGGCCGCCGGCCCTCCGGGCACCTGCTCCACAGCGGCGATACGGGACCGACCCGAGCTCGGCTTGGGACTGTCCAGGTCGAGAAAGATCTTCTTCCAGGCGTCCCGCATGGGCTTGAGCTCGGGGAACCGCTGGGAGGCGTCCCGGTGCAGGGCCTTGCGGAAGAACGCCGTCAGGCCTGCACGCACCGCCGGGTCGAACGCCTCGATGGCGATCGTCGCATGCGGTTCCTTCTCCGAATCGGTCTGCCGGGCGGACACCCGGCCGCCGCCCCACACCGGGAGCTCGCCCGAGGCCATCTCGTGCAGGGTCGCGGCGACGGCGTAGCGCTCGGCGTGGGCGTCGTACACCGAGCGGGTGAGCGTTCCGATGAACGGGTCGAGGTAGCCGTCGGTGCCGGCACTGGTGTCCTGCACGCGGTAGCCGGCGAGCGAGAAGTCGATCAGGACCAGCTCGCGGGTCCGGTTGGGGCGGATGCGGATGGCGATGTTGTCCGGCTTGATGTCCCGGTGCCAGACGCCCTCGCCCTCGAGGAAGTCGACCGCGCCGAACAGGTAGTCGCCGTAGGCCTCGAGCTGGTCGACCAGCAGACGGCCACGCTCACGCAGCTGCCGGCCGACGGTCTCCTCGCGCCGACGGGTGGGCCTCGTCCCGGGCGTCGCGCCCTCGTCCTCGCGTTCGTCGCCGACGTACTCGAGGGCGAGGACGGTCCGAGGGCCGATGGTCAGCGGCTCCGGCTCCACGAGCCGGATGATCCCGGAGTGCGGCCGGAGCCGGCCCATGACCTCGGCCTCATGCCCGAGTACCTCGGCGCGGTTGTCGCTGAGGGCGACCTTGAGCACGCACATTGCCTTGGACCGCCGGGCCTGCGGGTCCGCCTGGAGGTCCCGGACGAGGAAGGCCCGGCTGGTGGAGCCGGTACCCAGCCGACGCCGCACCTCCCAGCGGCCGGCCAGGATGTCGCCCGCGACGGCGTCCAGGGGGTCCTTGTCCGGTGCCTTCTCGGCCACGGGTGCGGCTGACGTGTCCGGCGTCGGGGCGGTCAAGCTGTCCTCGACGAACTCCAGCATCTCCAGGAATTCGTCAACCGAGGACAGTCGCTGTTCGGCCTTGTAGGCGGTCGCCGCCTGGACCAGTTCGTCGATGTCCTCCGAGAGCCCGTCGACGATGGCGCTGGGGCGCAGGCCTTCGCCCGCTTCCAGTTGCGCGACCAGCTCGGCCTGGCTGGCGGCCGGCGGCTGGAGGGTCGTGATCAGGTAGGTGAGCACCCCGAGCCCGTAGACGTCGAGCAGGACCGGGTTGGGATTGACGGCGGTCAGCTCGGGAGCGAGGTAGGGGTTGGCGGCCTCTGCCAGGTGGGCGCCCGCGTTGGACATCGCGGTGGGGGCCAGCCGTGGGGCGCCTTCCGCCGTGTCGCCGGACGAGCGCTGTACGGCGACCTGCCAGTCGGAGATCTGCAGCCTCGGGTTGAGCCAGCCTGCTTCCTCCCCGTCCGAGCCCGCCGTGCGGCCGCGCCCGCGCGGAATGACGTGGATGGCGTGTGCCGCGAGGGTGCGGTGGTAGATGCGGTTGCTGTGTCCGGAGCGCATCGTCTCGGCGAGCTGGCGCACCAGCGCCATCCTGGTGAGGATGTCCAGCTTGGCGCCGTACTGCACCAGGTACTCGTCGAGCCGCAGGGTCCGCGGGTCGTAGTCGAAGATCAGCGCGGGGCCGGCCGAGTGCCCGGACGAGTCGTACTGGCGCAGTTGCACCACACCCGGGTGCCGGAAACGGCGAAGCACCGCGGCCTCGCGCAGCGCAGCACGCTCGACGGACGAGCGCAGGCCGGCGTCCGAGCCGCGTTCGCGCAGGTAGATGCGGACCCGGGCGGCCTCCGGCAGCTCGCTGTGTCGGGCCAGATAGTCGGCCCAGGTCGGGCCGGAGTCGAACGACTTGCGATTCAGCAGGTACGGGCCGACCTTGTACTCCGCGCCGCTGCGCGCGATCCCGACCCGCTCCAGCGCCGCCTTGATCTCGCGGGAGGCGACGGCGTCGATGCGCCGGCGCTCGTCGCGGGGCGGCTGCTGGAGCATGGCCACCAGCTCGTCGACGGTGTGGACGCCGTGCTGGTCGGAGGGCGCGAGGCGCTGCCGGAGCGAGCTGTCGGTGAAGCAGACCGCCTCCGACACCCAGACCCGCCGGCCGTTCTGTGCGAGGAGCCCGGCCAGCTCCTTGGCCTTCTTGTTCGCGAGGTGGAGGGGATTGCCGTGGACGACCTGGCGTCCACTGGGCTGGGTCTGCAGCCACGTTCCGTTACGGGATTCGATCGAGCCGTGCCAGTCCTTGAGCTCGATCAGGTGCACCCCGCCGGGCGTCACGACGAGCAGGTCCACCTCACGGACGTGTCCGGTGTTGGCAGTGAAGGTGAAGTTGGACCACGCCCGCCACGGATCTGCGTTGGGCAGCTTCTCCTGAATCGCTTCCAGGCCGCGGCGCTCGTGTTGGAACTCCGAGTCGGTGACCGTCACCCACCGGCCGTCCCGCATGCGCCCTCACCGCTTCTTTTCACGTTGTGTTTCGCTGCCGGTCAGCAGCCGGATCACCCGGACGATCGTAGCGGGTGGCGTTCGTTCGTGGAGGACTCGTGCGGAAACGTGGGGTGAGCGGGAGGTCGAGGTCGTGCCCACCGGCCAGATCAGGCGACGAAGTCGCGGAGCAGCTTGGCAAAGGTTGCCAGCTCCGCTATCAGCGACTCGGGCAGTGGCTTCTCGTCGAAATGGGCAATCCGATTGCGGACGTCCTTCACCCGGACCAGATGCTGGACGAACTGTGTTCGGTCCATGGCGGACCACCCGAGCGTTGCCCAGTTGACGTCGGCGTTCGCCGCCATTCCTTGCTTGGCCTGGGTGCCGTCGAGGAGCTTGATGTAGTCGCCGAACATCAGGTCCGAGACCAGCCCGGACCGCTGGTCGGCCTTCTTGTTGGTCTGTACTGCCTTGATCGCCTCCGGGGCGAGTGCCGCGCCGAGACACCGGCGGAGCAGCGACTCGATCTCCCCGACGAGGAAGAAGGGGCGTGCTGCCCCTTCGAACCGCTCGGTGATGTCTGCGGCGGTCACCATGCCTGACAGGCAGCCGTCGTCGCCCCGAACCAGGAGGTAGCCGTGCTCCTTGATCATGGGAAGGCAGCTGAAGAACTCCGTACGGGCGTCGGCCACCGGTAGGGAGTCCTTCTCCATCGCGTTAGCGACCGTGTGATCCTTGCCGGTCGCGTACATCTTCGCCACCGAGCGCCAGGTGATGACCCCGTGCAGCACGGCCATGCCCGTGGTCACCGGGATCTGGGAGTGACCCTTGGTACGCATGAGGTACGTGACCTGTTCGAGAGTGTCACCGAGGCCGGCGCCCACCACACCATTGCGGGCGCACGCCAGATCGCCGATGTGAAGTCGCTGTGGCAACGCGTTGGAGGGCAGCGACTCCTGGTCGCTGTCGTCCGCGGTGCCGACCGGCGGAACGGTGGTCGTGGTCAGCGGGACGATGTCGACGTCGTCCCGCTGGTGGCAGACGGCGAAGTTGGGGAAGGTCGCGAGACCCGCATCGGTCAAGGCCCGCGAGATCTGGTGCACGGTCTGGTGATTGCGGACCCGAACACCGAAGAGGTCGAGGACCTTCTGGACCGGAATCCGGGTGCCCTTGAGGGCCAGCAGGTCCTGCGGGGAGGGGGTGGCAGGCATCATGCGCCGCCGTCCGCAGCGCCACGCAGTGCGGTCCGCTTGCCCATGGCGCCCTGAACCAGCTCCACCAGCTGCTTGGAGCGGTCGAGGTAGAAGCGTTCGTAGTCATTGGCGTGCAGGGCATCGGGATCGATGAGGTGGGTTGCGATGACGTCGTCGAACCACTCGGGCCGCATGTCCGAGGCGGTGATCAGCGACGGAAGGTACGTTGCAGGCGGTCCGGACATGCCCTGGGCAGCCCGGTACGAGAGAGGCGTCTTGTTCACGATCGAGCCCGCAGGGAACTTTCGCCCGAACTCCTTCTCGGCCCACGCCTTCGGGAAGATCTGTCGGACGTCCACCCAGTGTTCAGTGATACGAGCAGGGCTGATCGGTGTACCGGTGTGGTGCCAGTCCACTGCGCCCTGCTTGATGAGGAGGGCGTAGATCCCCTTGTAGGCCGCGCTGTGCCGGGTGGTGAGCGTGTCCAGGCGGTCAGGGAAGAAGTAGGCGTCGCTGACGGTGTCCGGAACCTCGCCGGTGCGACGGATCCACCCGACGAGCTGTTCCACGTCCTTGGTGAAGCGGGTTTCGGTCGAGCCTCCGTACATCTCGCCGAGGACCCCGCACCAGTACCACTGGGTGATCATCTCCTCGGCAGTCAGGCTGTCGGTCTCCGCACCGAGGATCGCTCGGACGGCAGCCAGCGGGACGAGCTGCGTCCGGTAGGGGAGGTCGGCTGCACGCACGATGCACTGCTGCTGGAGGAAGTCTCCGACCCAAGCGAAGGCGTCAGCCAACTTCGGCGCCAGACGATCGAAGTCGGCCAGTGGAAGGTCCAAAAGGTCACGGCGCTTGCACGACACGGCAGAACCGGGACGCGCCAACTTGCGTTCCCAGGTCCGGACGAGGGCGACGGCCTGCAGGAAGTCACTGCTGCTCAGTCCGTCCTCGACGCCCTGGTCGAGTCGGCCGAACACCGGGAACCGTTCAGTCAGGGCCTTCTTGATCGTTTGCCAGACGACGGGCAGTTGATAGTAGTCACCGGACTCCGCGGCGAAGCTACGGTCTCCCGCGTAGGTAGCGGTCAGCAGCTCGAAGACATTCAGCGGAACGCCGCCGGTGTTGACACGTTCGAAGACGGCGCAGACGGCGTCCATCGAGGTGGATGCGGCGAGTCGGATCATCGGGACCTGGAACGACCGGATCTTCTCGAGGACGCGCTCCTCGAAGTCCGACCAGAGGTCCCAGTTCCGGTCGTCCGCCTTGACGAACACCCTCTTCCAGGCGTTCACCCGCTGGATGTCGAAGACGAAGTGGAGCGGAAACAGGCCCGCTTCGCATTCGCGTTCGATGGTGGTGAGATCCAGCGAAGCCCCACGGGTGAACTCGGTCCTCAGGATTTTGTTCTCCGGCACCGAAACGATCGCCTCGTCCCGGTCGGCGGATGCCCCGACAGCCTTGGCGATGTCGACGTAGTACCAGCGCTCGATCGGATTGCCGCGAGCCCCGACCGTCTTCACCGGTGCATCGAGATACAGCGCCTGGAACAGAGAAGTCAGCCGCTGTTGCCCGTCCAGGAGTAGGAGATGGGGAACCTGATCCTGCTCGGAGTCTGCGCCGGTGAGGGTCCGAGCCCGGAACGGTGAGGAGGTTCCACCGGTTTCCAGCGTCATCACCACGCCGAGCGGGTAGTCGAGCGTCACCGTTGCGATGATCGCCCGGATCCGGTCGTCGTCCCATTTCCACTCACGTTGGAAGTCCGGGAGCTGCAGAGTGCCGGATGCGACGTCTCCGAGAACGTCCTTGAGCTTCGGGCTGTCGAGCGCCACGCGGTCTTTCCCCCACTTTGAAACCAGAGCTGTGCCGAGGCTGATTTGACCAACCGGATACCTGCGTAGTCAACCGGTTCCGAGGATCTCCGGTCGGTGGAGCGCAAGGCTGCCGCTGCGTTGGACGGCTGGCACGTCCGAGGCACTCACCATCTTTCGAAGCCGATTCGATCGCGGTTCAGCGCCGCTCGGGGCGAGATGGTGGCGGGACGGTCGCTATCTTGAGGGGTCACTGACAGGACTGGGAGGCGACGGGGATGGGTGGTCGGAGGGTGCTTGCCGCGGTGGCGGCGGCGGGGGTGCTGACGGGCGTGCTGGCCGGGTGCTCCTCCGGGGGGTCGAAGGGGGTCGGCGGGGCGGCGGCCGCGGGTTCGTCCGCGTCGGGTCCGGCGGCGACGTCGACGGGTACGGCCGGGGCGTCCGCGTCCGCGTCCGCGGCTGCGCCCGCGCCCGCGCCGAGCGGGTCGGACGCCGGGGCGCCCGGGGCGGGTTCGGCGCCCGCCTCCGCGCCGGCCCCGGCCGCGGTGGAGGCGCCGCACGGGGACCTGGAGGTGGCGCTGCTGGACGACAAGGTGGTCGGGCAGGTGCTGCCGGACGCCAAGGCGATGGCCGGCTGGGAGGAGGAGAAGCGGAAGGTCGACACGGCCGACCACAAGGTCACCTGCGCCGGTGCCGCCGCCGCCTCGTGCGCCGGAAAGCCGCTCAGCGGGTCGGTCCGGTTCTCCTCGGGGGACGTGGTCGTCCGCTTCCTGGTGGACACCCTGCCCAGCCGGGACGCGGCGGCGCAGCGGCTGAAGGAGAGCTACGCCTCGTACGCCGCCGGGCCGTTCAAGAAGATCGACACCCCGGTGCTGGGCAGCGAGAGCCAGGCCTTCCAGGGGCCGCTGGCCGAGGGCGAGGGCGTCGGCATCGTGGTGCGCTCGGGCACCGTGGTGGCGAGCGTGACCAGCGAGGGCGGTCCGGTGGACGTGGCCGCGACGCGGAAGTTCGCGGTGATGCTGGTCAATCGGATCGAGCAGGCCCAGGCCGGGAAGGCGCCGGACGCCGGGCCGGGCGTGGGCTGAGGGGCCCCTCCCCGCACGGGCGGGGCGCTGGGCTGGGGAAACGGATGTCAGTCGACCGTGATATGTACCTATCTCGTGGCCACTGTGCGGCCATGCGAAAGATACCGATGACGTTCGAGGGGGCCAGACATGCCGCTGTTCCGACGCCGCTCCGGCGGGGAGGACCGGGCCGAGCGGCGCGGGTTCGGGTTCGGCTTCGGCCGACGGGGAGCCGGATCGGCCGCGCCGGCCGGTGCTGCCGAGCCGCGGCTCGACCCGGCGTACGGGGACGAGTCGGTGCGTCTGGCGCTCCGCCAGGCCGCCGACGGGGACTGGGCCGCGCTGCGCCCCGCGCTCGCCGCCGCCGAGGGCGAGGACCTGACCTTCCTGGTCGGCGCGATAGCCGACGTGCCCCGGGTCGAGCAGTGGACGTCCCGCGCGCTGGCCGACACCCCGGACGACACGCTGCTGCTGTTGCTGTCCGGTGCCCGGCACATCGACTGGGGCTGGGAGGCCCGGACGGGTGCCCGGGCCAAGGACGTCACCGAGGAGCGGTGGAAGGTGTTCCACGAGCGGCTGGAGGTCGCCGAGGAGCAACTGCTGGAGGTCGCCGAGCGCGAGCCGTCCTGGCACGCCCCCTGGCGGTTCCTGCAGACCAGCGCCCTCGGGGCCTCGCTCGGCCCGGAGGTCGCCACCAGTCGCTTCGAGGCCGCGGTGCGCCGGGCGCCCGGGAACTCCGCCTCGCACTGGGTCAGGCTGCAGCAGCTGAGCGCCAAGTGGGGCGGTTCGCACGAGGAGATGCACGAGTTCGCCCGCTCCGTGATGCTCGCGGCCCCAGAGGGCAGTCGCCTCGGTGAGCTGGTCGCGGTCGCGCACCTGGAGCACTGGCTGGCCCTCCCGGACGGCGAGGACCGCGCCTACCTGACCAGTCCGGCCGTGGTGGCCGGGCTGCAGGAAGCGGCCTTCCGGTCCGTCCTGCACCCGGCCTTCGTGCCGGCGCGCGGCTGGCAGGGCGCCTTCAACACCTTCGCGATGGCCTTCTCCCTCGCCGACCAGCCCAAGACCGCGCGCCTGCTGTTCGAGGCGTTGGACGGCTTCGTGACCGAATCGCCCTGGCACTACCTGTCGGGCAATCCGGTCAAGGCCTTCCGCGCCCACCGCGACCGCTGCACCTCGTACTGGCGCTGAGGCGTACCGGTGCCGGTACCGACCCGCACCCGCACCCGCACCCGCACCCCACCACCGCCATCCACCCCGCGATCGAAAGAGCCTCCGGTGTCCCCTACCGACAACCCGACGAGTGCGCACACCTTCCAGGTGGACCTGCGCGGTCTGGTGGACCTGCTCTCCCACCACCTCTACTCCAGCCCGCGGGTCTACCTGCGCGAGCTGCTGCAGAACGCGGTGGACGCGATCTCCGCCCGCCGCGCCCTCGACCCGGAGGCGCCGGCCAGGATCACCGTCCGCGCCGACGACGAGCTGTCCGTCACCGACACCGGCATCGGCCTGACGGAGAAGGACGTCCACACCTTCCTCGCCACCATCGGCCGCAGCTCCAAGCGCGACGCCGACGGCCGGCTCGACGGCGCCGGGCTCGCCAAGGCCCGCGGCGACTTCATCGGCCAGTTCGGCATCGGCCTGCTCGCCTGCTTCGTGGTCGCCGACGAGATCACCGTGGTCACCCGCTCCGCCGCCGCCCCGGACGCCCCGGTGATCGAGTGGCGCGGCAGCTCCGACGGCAGCTACACCATCCGCACGCTGCCCGCCTCGGCCAAGCCCGAGCCGGGCACCACCGTCACGCTGGCCCCGCGCGCCGACGCCGCCGAGTGGACCCGCCCCGGCCGGGTCCTCACCCTCGCCCGGGACTTCGGCAGCCTGCTGCGCCACGACGTCACGGTGATCGACGCCGCCGGCACCGAGCACCGGGTCAACCGCACCCCGCCGTGGGCCGAGCGCCACGCCTCCCCGCTGGCCAGGCGCGACGCGCTCACCGAGTACTGCCGCGCCGCCTTCGACTTCACCCCGCTCGACACCATCGAGCTGGACCTGCCGCTGGTCGGCCTGCGCGGCGTCGCGTACGTGCTGCCGGACGCCGCCCCGCCCTCGCGCCGCAACGGCCACCGGGTGCACCTCAAGGGCATGCTGCTCTCCGACCAGGCCGACGAACTGCTGCCGGACTGGGCCTTCTTCGTCCGCTGCGTCGTCGACACCGACGGGCTGCGCCCGACCGCCTCCCGCGAGGGCCTGTACGCCGACGAGACGCTGGCCGCCGTCCGGGACGCGCTCGGCGCCCGGATCCGCGACTGGCTGACCGGCCTGTCCGCGAGCGACCCGGCGCTGCTGCACCGCTTCCTTTCCGTCCACCACCTGGCCGTCAAGGAACTCGCCCGCTACGACGACGAGTTGCTGCGGATGATGCTGCCCTGGCTGCCGTTCGAGACCACCGACGGGAACGTCACCCTGGACGAGTTCGCCCGCAGCCACCCGACGGTGCTGGTGACCCGTACGGTCGAGGAGTTCCGCCAGGTCGCCCCGATCGCCGCCGCGGCCGGGCTCGGCGTGGTCAACGGCGGCTACACCTACGACCACGACCTGGTCCACCGGCTGCCCGAGATCCGGCCCGGCGTCTCGGTCTCCGACCTCGACCCGGGCACCGTGACCGCGCACCTGGACACCGTGGACCCGGCCGTCGAGCTGGCCGCCAACGCCTTCCTGGCGATCGCCCGCGAGGTCGTCGGCCGGTTCGACTGCGACGTCGCGCTGCGCAGCTTCCACCCGACCAACGCGCCCGCCCTGCTGCTCGACAACCGGGAGGCCCGGCACGAGCGCACCAGGGCCCAGCTCGCCGACGAGGCCGACGGGCTGTGGGCGGACATCCTCGGCTCGCTGCGCGCCGAGGTGCCCCGCGCCCAACTGGTGCTCAACCACCTCAACCCGCTGGTGCGCCGCGCCGCCACCGTCACCAGCCGCGAGCTGGCCGTCACCGCCGTCGAGGCGCTGTACGGGCAGGCCGTGCTGATGACCCGCCGCCCGCTCAAGGCCAGCGAGTCCGCCCTGCTCAACCGCTCGTTCATCAGCCTGCTGGACCATGCCATGCTCGGCCACGAGGCGGCGGGAACCCCCGAAGGCGACAAGGAGGCGTGATGCTGGACACCCCCGACGCGGTGATGGCCGCGCTGCGCGAGAACGACGCCCGCCCGTACGGCCGGACCAGGACCGTCACGGCCGAGGAACTCGTCGACGCCGCCGAGCAGTTCGAGGACACCGGGATCCGCTCGATGGCCCTGCTGGAACTGATGGAGGCCTACGAGTACGACGGCGAGCGCAGCAAGAGCCCGGTCGTCTTCGCCCGCATCCTCAAGCTCTGGGACACCGACCCGGACGGCTTCGGCGAATGGGCCCGGCGCCAGGTGCTCTGGCGCTTCAAGTGGGTCGCCGACGCGCTCAAGGACACCCCGGACGTCCCGCTCGCGGCGATCCGGCGCTGGCACACCGAGCTGCGCGACCGCTACCGCACGGCCGGCCACGACCTCCAGCCGTACTACGCCCAGCGCTACCACCTGGCCGTGCAGACCGGCCTCGACGTGCAGGACGCCTACGAGCTGTGGGCGGCCCGCCCGCGCTCCGAGCTGAGCGACTGCCACGCCTGCGAGACCCGCGCCCGCGCCCGGCACTTCATCGCCGCCGGGGACGACGCCCGGGCGCTGGAGGTGATCGCCCCGGTGCTGGACGGCCGCAGCGGCTGCGAGCAGGAGCCCTACCTCAGCCAGGCCACTGCCCTGCTCGCGCAGCTGCGCCGGGGCCGGTTGGACGAGGCCCGCTCCGGCCACCTCTCCGGCTACCGCTACGCCCGGGGCAAGGCCTCGATGCTGAACGCCGTCGGCCTGCACATCGAGTTCTGCGCGCTGTCCGGCAACGAGCCGCGCGGCCTGGAACTGCTCGCCGAGAACCGGGACCTGTTCGCGGTCACCGGCGAACCCGCGGCCCGGCTGGGCTTCCTGACCGGCGTCGAGGTGCTGCTCGCCCTGCTCGCCCGGGCCGGCCACGGCGGACTCGCGGTCAGCGGCCCGGCGGGCACCACCTGGACGGTGGATTCCCTGCTGGCCCACGTGCGCACCGAGGCCGACGCGCTGGCCGCGCGCTTCGACGCCCGCAACGGCACCGGCGCGGTCGGCGCCGAGCGGCGCGCCCGGCTGGCCGTCGAGCCGCTGCTCGCCGAGCCGCTGGCACTGGGTGTGCGGGCCGTCGCCGCGCCGGGGCTGTCCGACGCCCCGGCCGTCGCTCCCGCGCCGCGCCGGACGGTCGAGCCGGAGCCGGAGGACTTCACCGCCCTGGTGCTGCGGGCCCGCGAGCTGGAGGTGCTCGGCCACCCGGACGCCGACCGGCTGTGGAAGCGGGTCGCCGAGCGCGCCGGGGCCGCGGACTTCGTCCACCCGCGGAGCGCCGAGCTGGGCGGCCCCGAGCGGCTGCGCGCCGAACTCGCCGAGCAGCGTGCCCACGAGGCGCTCCAGCGGGACGCGTACGCGGAGGGCAAGGCCGGGCTGCTGGCCGCCGCCGAGCTGTTCGAGCAGGCGGGGCTGGCCGGGTCGGCGCTGATGTGCCGTGCCCGGACCCTCATCGCGGACCTGGATGACGAGAGCGACGGGGGCGAGAGCACCCGGAACGAGAGCACCCGGAACGAGAGCGTCGGGCACGAGAGCGACGGCGGCTCGGGTCGCAGCGCGGACGCGGATGCGGACGCGGACACCGGGCACAGCGGCCGGCGGGCCGACTGGGCGGCGCTCGACGCGGCGCTGGCGCGGGCCGAGGAGCTCCGCGCCGGCGGCGAACTGACCGACGACGACTACCTGATCGTGCTGCAGACCCGCGCCTACGCCGCCCACCACGACCTGGTCGAGACGCTGCCCGAGCCCGCCGACGAGGTGGCCGAGCGCTTCGAGGCGGTGGTCGGGGCCTACCGGCGCACGGCCGTGGAGCTCGGCTCCGAGCGGCGGGCCGCCACCTCTCGGCAGTACACCGCCGACGCCGCCGCCCGGAAGGGCCTGCTGGCCGAGGCGGAGGCCGAACTGCGCGAGGTGCTGGCCCAGTTGGACGCCGCCGAGCTGCCCTGGCACACCCCGCGGGTGCTCGGCCTGCTGGGCCAGGTGCTGTTGCAGAGCCGCGAGCCGGGCCAGGCGGTCGAGGTGTTCCACCGGGCGCTGGCCGAGGCCGTGCGCTGGGGCGACGACTCCTACCCGTACGCGCCGACGTACATGATGCTCGGCCACGGCTGCCTCCAGGTGGGGGACCTCGGCGGCGCCGTCCGCGCGCTGTCGGAGGCGGCCGCGCGCTACGACCGCAAGGGCGCCGAGGCGGTCGAGGAGGCCACCCGGGTGCGCATGCAGCTGGCCGACGTGCTGCGCGACACCGGGCGGGCGGCGGACGCGGTGGCCGTGCTGGAGTCGGTGCTGCTGGACGCGTCGGCGGCCCGGCTGGACGTGCGGATGCTCGCCCAGGCCCGGCTGGACCTCGCCCGGGGGCTGTCCGAGCTGGAGGAGCACCGGGACGCCGCCGAGGAGTACCTGAGGCTGGCCGACCTGGTGGCCGGCTGGGAGGACCAGGAGACCCACACCATGGTCGCCTGCGAGGCCACCCTGGCGCTCGCCCGGGCGGAGCGCCCGGACGCCGCCGAGGCGGCGCTGGCCCGCGCCCGCGAGGCGCACGGCAAGGCCCCGCAGGTGGACCAACTGGCCTCCACCCTGCGGGAGTTGGCTCGGATGACGATGCGGGAGAAGGGCGCGGAGGGGCTGGCGGCGGCGCTCGCCCTGCTGGCCGAGGCGGACGCGGTCGGAGAGGCGGCCGAACAGGGCGGCGAGGAGTACAACTCCTGGTACCTGCGCGGTGGTTCGCACTACGAGCGGGCGCGCTCGCTGGCCGTCGCCGGGCGGTACGAGGAGGCGCTGGCCGAGGCCGAGCGGGCCGTCCCGGAGTACGAGGCGGGCGGCGAGCGGGCCGAGTCGCCGCGGGCGGAGTCGGTCCGGCTGGCCGCGCTGATCGAGGGCAGCGACCTCGGTCGCACCGAGGCGGCGGTGGACCGGCTGACCGCCGGCATCGCGCGCTGCGAGGCGGCCGGGCTGTCGGAGGCGGCGGAGGTGCTGGTGGAGCTGCGGGAGCGGTTCGCCGGGGAGTGACCTGCGCGGTGCCCCGCAGGGTCGGCCCGCACCCAGCCGTCAGCGGCGGGGTGCGGGCCGACCCGGGGCACCGGCAAGCCGCGCTCAGCAGGGCCCGTCGTCGGCCCAGACACCCCACTGGCCGCTGGCGCTCGGCACCTCGTTCAGCGTCCACCACTTGGCGTGGTAGTTGTGCCCGTTGTACGAGACCTTGGCGCCGCCGGTGTACGTGGTGCTCGCGCTCCACGCCGGGGCGGTGCAACTGCCGGGGGTGGTCGGAGGAGTCGTCGGGGGAGTCGTGGGCGGGGTGGTGGGCGGCGTGGTGGGCGGGGTCGCCCCGGCGAACTTCACCGTGTACTTGGTGAAGTCCCAGTCGTTCTGCGCCACGCTGGAGCAGGAGCCGGACAGCCCCGGGTCGACGTTGCCCGCGCACTGGCGGTCCCGGTTGACCGACCAGTAGGTGTACCGGGCCAGGCCGTGTGCGGTGGCGAAGTCCAGCACGGTCTGGAAGTCGGACTGGTGGAAGTACTCGGCGGCGTCGGTGCGGCCGTTCATCATCGACACGCCCTCGTGGGCGTACGCGGTGGCCTCGTTCCAGCCGAAGGTGCCCTGCAGGATCTGGTTGAACTTCACCAGTGCGTCGGTCTGCGCCGCGGCGCCGCCGAAGCCGCCGTCGAACGGCATGATCGAGTAGTTGTCCGGCGTGAAGCCCTGCGACTTGGCCTCGTTGAGCATCTGGGTGCCGAACCAGCCGGTGCCCGCGTTGGTGCCCGCGGTGGTGATCGAGACGTACAGGCCGGGGTTGTTCTGCTGGAGGATCCGGGCCGCGCCGATCTCGTTGTGGATGGCCGCGGTGTTCTCGTACTCCGGCTCCTCCAGGTCGAAGTCGATCGCCTTGAGGCCGTACTTGGTGATCACCTTCTGGTAGCCGGCGGCGGTCGCCTCGGGGGTGCCGCAGACCTGGCCCAGCTTGGTGCCGCCGTACCCGCCGACCGACACCGAGACGTCCCCGCCCTTGCCGCGCACGGTCTGGATGACGCTCGGCATGGTGGTGTCGGTGTCGATCGAGGAGGTGCCGCCCCAGGCGGGCGAACAGCTGTTGCCCTGGGCCAGGATGAACGCCAGTTGGAAGGCCTTCTGGCCGGTGGCGTCCATGACGGCGGCGGCGTCCGGCGGGCTGTTGTCCTCGGGCATCAGGTACGGCGCCGAGGCGTACCAGTTGCTGCCGAGCCCTCCGGTGGTGCCGGTGGTGCCGGTGGTGCCGGTGGTGCCGGTGGTGTCCGCGGAGGCGGAGCCGGTGCCGGCCAGGACGGCGACGCCGCCGGCGACCAGGCCGAGCGCGGCGGCCACGGCGAGCGCGGCGCGGCGCCCGAGGGCGGGGCGACGGGCGGGGCGAGGTGCGGTGTGCCGGTGGGAATGCGGGGGAAGAGCGCGTTCCATCGGAAGCCTTTCCAGGAAACAGCGGTGGGGGAGGCCGGCCTGGTCGCGCCGGGTGTGGGGGTGGCACGGCGGCCGAACGGACCGTCGGCGGCGGGTGGTTGCCGAAGGTCCTCACTGGTATAGACCTATGGGGAAGGGG
>NZ_JBIVVI010000001.1:0-34315 GCF_044757675.1 Kitasatospora sp. NPDC091257 | reverse complement strand
GGCCTGCCCGGCGGCCTGTACGGCTACCACCCCGACGCCCACGACCTCACCCCCCACGCCCCGGACATCGACCTCGACCCCGGCATCCACCTCGGCCCGGCCAACCGGCCGCTGGCCAACACCGCGGCGTTCGCCGTGCTCTTGGCGACCGACCCCGCCGACTCCGCCCCGCTGTACGGATGCGACGCCGAGCCCCTCGCCCTGCTGAACGCCGGCTACATGGGCCAGCTGCTGTGCCACACCGCCACCGAGGCGGGCCTGGCTCTGGCCCCGGTGCACGGCGTCGACTTCGACCGCATCCGCTGGATGCTGCCCGGCGGCGAGCACCTCGTACTGCTGCACACCCTCCTCGGAGGCATCCCCGACCACCCCGCCACCGAGGGAGAGCCCGCATGACCACCACCGCCACCGCGCCCCTGGTCGTCACCGCCATCGCGCCGCTCTCGCCCGGCCAGGAGCGCCTGTTCGACGCCGAGTTCGCCCTGCCCGACGGCTCCTGGCCCGCCCCGGGCACCCCGACCCGGCTGCGGCCGATCGACACCGCCGCCATCCGCATCGACGGCCCCCTGGACACCGCCGCACTCCGGCACGCCGTCACCGCGCTGGTCGCCCGGCAGTCCGCGCTGCGCACCAGCTTCCGCCGCCGACCCGACGGCACACCCGTGCAGCTCGTCGCCGACCACGCCCCGGACCCGATGACCGTCGGCACGCTCGACCTCCCGGCCGGGCAGGAGGTCCCCACGGCCGAGGAACTGCTGGGTCACGCCCCGGCCCACCTGGTCGACCCCCGCCACGGCCCCCTCTTCCGCGTGCACCTGCTGCGCCTGGCCGAGGAGTGGCACGTCCTGCTGCTGCAGATCCACCACGCCGTCAGTGACGGCTGGTCCATCGGTGTGCTCTACCGCGACCTGTCCGAGCTCTACAACGCCGCCCACACCGGGCGGGACGCGGACCTGCCCGCGATCCCCCGTACCTTCGCGGCCCACAGCCGGCAGATGCGCGCCGAGCGTGGCGGCCCCGAGGAGCAGCGCCAGCTGGCCTACTGGCGCCGCCGACTCGCCCCGCCGCTGCCCGGCCACCCGGCCGAGCCGTCGCCCGGCGGATTGAGCCCGGTGGACGTCGAGCCGGTACTTGTGCCCGGCGACCTCGTCCGGGACCTGCGCGCGACCGCGGCCACCAGCGCGCAGCGCGGCGGCGTGGCCGGGCCGTTCCTCGCCGCGCTCGCCCTGGTCCTCCACCACGCCGGCGGCGAGCCGGACGTGCGGATCGGCATGATGATCTCCAACCGGGCCCGGCCCGGCGCCGAGCACCTGATCGGCTACTTCGTGAACACCGCCGTAATCCGGCTGCGCATCGACCCGACGATGACCGCCGGGCAGCTGGTGGCGGAGGCGAACACCGCCGTCACCGAGGCCATCGAGCACCAGGCCCTGCCCATTCAGGACCTCTACCAGGACCTGCGCGACACCGGCGTCCTCGGGGAGGGCCCGCTGTACCGCGTGACGCTCGCGCTCAACACGATGCGCACCACCTCCATGACGCTGGACGGCGTGCGGTGCGAGGACATCGACCTGGAGCGGATCGGCCCCCGCCGCGCGCCGACCAGCATCGAGCAGCGCTGGGTCCTGGACGAGCGTTCCGGCCGGCTGGCCGGAACGCTGACCTGGCGTACCGACACCTTCACCAGGCCCGGCATCGCGGCCACGCTCACCGGCCTCGACCAGGCGCTTCGCGCCGTCACCGACCCCCACACCACCGTCGCCGACATCACCGCCGCCCTTCCCCCGGCGACGCCGGAGACCCGGTGAGCACCGCCCAGGCCCACGTGCCGCTCACCGAGCAGGATGCCGCCGGCCTGCTCGACGCCTACGGACTGACGCTGCGGCAGGCACGGCCGCTGCCGGGCGGCATGGAGAACACCCACCTCAAGGCGCGGACGGTAGCCGGCACGGTCGTGGTGACCGTGCTGAACAAGAAGACGCCGGCGCAGGCCGAGGAGTACGCCCGCTTCCTGCGGCACCTGGAGCTCACCGGCGCCCCCGCGCCGCGGCTGCGACCGCTGCGCGAGGGCGGCTGGGTCACCCGGTTCGGCGGCAGGCCGGTCATCGTCTGCGACTTCGTCGCCGGGCGCAGCCCCGTCCGGCTGCCGGCCCGCCTCGTCCACGAGGCCGGGTTCCTCCTCGGACACGTCCACCAAGGCGCGCGGGCCGACTTCGACAGCGCGCTGCGCCCGCACCTTCGGCTCGACGAGGACGACGCCGCCACTCTGGCCTCGCTACCTGACAGCGCGTTCGGCCGGTGGGCGCGCTCCACCTGGCATGCCGTCGGCCACGTCCCCGAGCACGACGGCCCCCTCGTCCCGGTCCACGCCGACCTGTTCCCGGACAACATCATCGTCCGAGGCCGCGGCCGAAGCCTGGTGTTCCTTGACTGGGAGGACGGCTCGATGGACCTGCCCCACCTCGACGTGGGAATGGCGCTGCTCGGTCTCTGCTGCCGCAGCGGATTCTCCCCGCGTCACGCCCGCCACCTGCTGGCCGGCTACCAGCAGGGCAGCGGAACCGCCCTGAACGGCGGCCTGGTGCGCGACGCGGCCCTGTACGCGGCCGTCCTCGTCGCGCTGCGCCGCCACCGCTGGCAGAAGGAGCACCGCCGCCTGCCGGCCAGGCGCTCGGCCGCCGCCATGCACCACCTCGCCGCCTCCCTGGCCGACCGGTGGCCGCAGCTTCAGCTGTGAGCCCGGCCAGCCACCTCGACACCGCGCGCCCGCCGGGGTGCGCCCCGACCCTGCAGAGAGCGAACCGCCATGCCCCGTGATCTTGTCCTGGTCGTCGTCCCGCCCAACTCCAACACCGTCATCACCGGTCGGCTGCTGACCGTCACCCGTCCCGAGGAGCACTCCGACTGGTCGGACTTCCTGTGCCTGGGCGCGCTGTCCCTCGTCTCCTCCCTCGCGGCGAACCCGGATCTGGAGCCGGTCTACGTCGACGGCACGATCACGCCCCTGGACGACGTCCTCGACTACATCACCGCCCACGCCGACCGAATCCTGGCGGTCTGTCTGGGCATGCTGACCGCGAGCTACGAGGCCGGCGTCCTGATCGCCCGGCACGCCAAGGCCGCCGACGCCCGGATCGTCACCGTCGCGGGGAACGACCACTTCAGTTCCCTGGCCGAGGCGTGCATGAACGCATCCAGCAGCCTGGACTACGGCTTCGTCGGCAATGAGGTCGTGGGTTCCTTCACCGACCTGATCGGCGCACTGCGCGCCGGAGTGCCGATCGACCCGGCGGCGTTCCCCGGCCTGGTGTACCGCGCCGACGGCCGCGTGCACACCACAGCCCCGCGCGCGGAGCCGGTCTTCTCCGGCTACGACTACACCCTGGTGGACAGGGCTTTCCTCCAGACACCGCTGTACACCCGGCAGTTCGGCCACCGGATCGCCCCACGGATCCACGAGCTGCTCGGCCGCACCGTCACCGCCGGCGTACCAGTCGACATCGGCCGCGGCTGCGTCAAGTTCGCCGCCGACGACGCCTGCTCGTTCTGCTCCATCCACCCCGGGCTGTGGCGCAACCAGCTCGGCCCCGCCCAGGCGTGGACCGCCATCGAAGCGGCCTGGAACGCCGGCTACGACTACCACTACCTGACCGCCGACGAGTTGCCCTTGACGTTCGCCCAGCTGCTGACCGGCATGGCCGCCGACGCCCCTGCCTGGTGGTCCGCGCTCGCCGAGGACGAGCGGCCCCTCCTGGTGGGCTACGGCCGCGCCGACGGCATCGCCGACCCCCGCAAGACCGCGCTGCTCACCTCCCTCGGGGTACGCCAGATCATGATCGGCATGGACGCCGGTGCGCCGCTGTCGCTCGCCGCCATGAACAAGCCGGTCGGCGGCCAGCGCCGCGACGTCCTCGCCGAGGCCGAGAAGCTGTACGAGCTCAACTCGACGGCGATCACCGTCGCCCGCGACCACGGCATGCTGATCCGCGCCGGGTTCGTCGTCGGCCACCTCGGCATGACCAGGGGCTTGCTGGCCGAGAACCTCGAGCGGATCCTGGCCCTGATCACCGAGGGTGGCAAGCACGGCGTGTTCTCGGCGGTCGACGTGGAGGTGCTCTCCCCGCAGCCCGGCGCCCGCGACTACACCTACCTCACCACCCCCGACGCCGCCCGGCAGGCCGCCGCGAAGCTCGGCCTCACCGTCGCCGACGACGCCACCCTCGCCGCGGTCTCGGCCCGCTGGGCGCACCGCGACGTGGTGATGCCGGAGGACGCGATGCGGGACTACACCCTCGCGGTGATGCCCGAAATCGGCTTCGACGACCTCGCCCAGGCGCGCGCGACGATCCGCTCCCACGCCAAGTCCTGCGGCGTGGTCATCGGCGAATGAACCCGACCGCCCCCCTCCGGAAGGAGACCTCGTGCACCTGACCCCCGCCGAGCAGGGCAGGCTGCTGCTGTACTCGGCCACGCTCCTGGCCCGCGAGCGCCACCAGCGCGGCGTGAAGCTCAACGTGCCCGAGGCGATCGCGCTCATCTCGCACGCCGCCTGCGAGGCCGCCCGCGACGGCGGCCGGCTCGAGGACGCGGTCGCCGCCGGACGCGCGGCCCTCACGCCCGCGGACGTACTGCCCGAGGTGCCGGGCATCCTGACCGAGATCCAGGTCGAAGCCGTCTTCACCGACGGCTCCAAGCTCATCGTCATCACCAACCCCCTCGGCCCGGCCGCCGACCCCACGACGGCGCCTGGCGCTGTCGTGCCCGCCGACCAGCCGCCGCCCGAGTACGCCGACATCGTGCGGATCGAGGTCACCAACACCTCCGACGTGCCGGTCACCGTCACCTCGCACTTCCACTTCTTCGAAGCCAACCCGGCCCTGGCCTTCGACCGCCGCGCCGCCTACGGCCGCCACCTCGCCGTGCCGGTCGGCGCCAGCACCCGTTTCGAGCCCGGCACCACCCAGCAGGTCGAGCTGACCCCGATCGGCGGCGACCGCATCGTCATCGGCTTTGCCGGCCTGGTCGACGGCCCCCTCGACGCGCCCGGCGCGTACGAGGCCGCGCTCACCCGCGCCCACGCCGACGGTTTCCTCGACACCGGTTCCACCGACCAGGAAGGCGACCTGTGAGCAGCCACCTCACCTACACACAGCAGCACGGCCCCACCACCGGCGACCGCGTCCGCCTGGCCGACACCGGACTGACCCTGCGCGTCGAAGCCGACGCCCAGCAGCGCGGCGAGGAGTTCCTGACCGGCTACGCCAAGACCGGCCGCGACGGCATCCACTACCAGGCCCGCCTCACCGACCAGACCTGCGACCTGATCGTCAGCAACGCCCTGATCATCGACCCCCTCCTCGGTGTCCGCAAGGCCTCCATCGGCATCAAGGACGGCCGCATCACCGCCGTCGGCCGCGCCGGCAACCCCGACACCCTGGACGGCGTCGACGTCCTCGCCGGCACCGGCACCACCGTCATCCCCGGCGAGGGCCTCATCGCCACCCCAGGCATCGTCGACACCCACGTCCACCTCTGCTCACCCGGCATCATGAGCGCAGCCCTGGCCGCCGGCGTGACCACCATCGTCTCCCAGAACTTCGGCCCGACCTGGGGCTGCGGCGTCACCAGCCCGACCGAACTGCGCCACGCCCTGCGCGCCTTCGACGCCTTCCCGGTCAACATCGCCATGCTGGCCCGCGGCTCCTCCTCCCACCCCGGCCCGCTGCTGCGCGCCCTGGAGCAGGGCGGCGCCTCCGGGTTCAAGGTCCACGAGGACATGGGCGCCCACGCCCGCGCCCTGGACACCGCCCTGACCGTCGCCGACGACCACGACGTCCAAGTCGCGCTGCACAGCGACACCCTCAACGAGGCCATGTTCGTCCAGGACACCCTCGCAGTCATCGGCGGCCGCACACTGCACGCCTTCCACGTCGAGGGCTGCGGCGGCGGCCACGCGCCGAACATCCTGCAACTGGCCGGCCTGGCGAACATCATCGGCTCCTCCACCAACCCGAGCCTGCCCTACACCCGCGACACCGCCGCCGAGCACCTCCACATGATCGCCACCGTCCACCGACTCGACCCCGACGACCCCGACTGCCGGCGCATGGCCCACGACCGAATCCGCACCGGCACGCTCGGCGCCGAGGACGTCCTGCACGACCTCGGCGTCATCCCCATCACCTCCTCCGACTCCCAGGCCATGGGCCGCATCGGAGAAACCGTCCGCCGCACCCTCGCCGTCGCCGCCAAGATGCGCGCCCAGGACCCCGAGCCCGGCGACGACGACAACGAACGCGTCCTGCGCTACATCGCCAAGCTCACCATCAACCCCGCCATCGCCCACGGCATGGCCCACGAGATCGGCGCGCTCACCCCCGGCCGCCTCGCCGACATCGTCCTGTGGCACCCCGCCTACTTCGGCGCCAAGCCGCACCTCGTCCTCAAAGCCGGCTACCCCGCCTGGGGCGCCACCGGCGACCCCAACGCCTCCACCGAGACCAGCCAGCCCCTCGTCCTCGGACCCCAGGTCGGAGCGTACGGCGCCACCGCGGCCGACCTGTCCGTCGCCTTCGTCAGCCGGGCCGCGCACGACAGCGGCACCGACACCCTTCCGACCCGGCGCCGCCGCGTCGCCGTCCGCGACACCCGCACGATCGGCCTCGCCGACATGCACCGCAACGACCGGCTCAGCGACGTCCGCGTCCACCCGGGCACCGGGGCCGTCACCCTCGACGGCGACCCCATCAGCTCCCCGCCCGCCCAGACCACCGCACTCAGCCAGCTCTACTTCCTGTAACCCCGGCCCGAGACCCCCAGGAGCACCCGCATGTCCAACCCCGACCCGGCCCGCGACCTCCTCGACCGCGGCCACGCGACGATCCCCCTGCCCACCGCGGACGCCGAGGTCCTCGCGGAGCTGCGCACCCAGGCGGCGCGGTTCTTCACCCAGAACGAGAGGACCAAGGCCCGGCACGGCAGCAGCGACTTCAACTTCGGCTACCGGCCCTACGGGCGGCAGTACTCCGTCACCCCCGACCGGCCCGACATGAACAGCAGCTTCGTCTACCGGGCGGACGACCCGACGGCGATCCCCGGCCACGAGGCCGACACCGTCGCGCCGTTCCTCCAGGCCCTCGGAGCGTACTGGCGGGTCGCCGCCGACGCCGCCGACCAGGTGCTGGCTGGCCTGGCCGGCCACTACGGATGCGGCGACGACCTTCACTTTCGCGCCGCGTCCTACCTGGAAATCAACTGGTACCTCCGCGACGACGAGCGGGACCTGCTCCAGGACCGCCACGAGGACGGCCACCTGTTCACCCTCGCCACCTCCGACGGCCCCGGCCTGGAGATCGAGACCGACGGTCAGATGCGGCAGGCGGCTGTCACCGACGGCCGCCTGCTCGTCATGCCCGGCAGCGTGCTCACCACGATGACCGCCAGCCAGATCCCGCCGCTCTACCACCAGGTCCGCAACCACCACCTGGAGCAGCGCATCACGGTGCTCTACCTGGTGAACCCGCCGTTCGACCAGCCTGTTGCCCCGTACGTGGCCGCGAGCGGGCAACCCGTGGACGTCGCGACACTGGCACGAACCAGCGGCGCGATGTTCGGGCTCCCGCCGGCCCCGGTGCTCACGCCGCCGACGGTGTGAGCACCGGGGCCGGCGGCGCTCAGGCGAGTGCGGCCTCGAAGACCTCGCGGTTCACGACGACGAACGCGAGTTCGCGTCGGCTCCAGGCGATGCTCTGGGCGATGGCGTCGGGACCGGCGGACGCTGTTCCCGACGCCTCCAGCTCGGCCCAGAACCGGGCGTTACGCGCCTGCTGCTCGATGATGGCGTCGACCAGGACGCCCCGCTCGGGCCCCTGGAGGCCGTAGGCGTCGGCGAGGATCCGCACCTGATCGGCCTGCCGCTCCACCTGGTCCCCTCGTTTCGAGGCCACGCACCAGGTCCAGCACGCGTAGCCGAGGTCTTCGAGGGGCGAGCCCGGCGAGGCGCCGTCGAAGTCGATGAAGGCCACCGGCAGGCCATCCAGGCCGTCGACGAAGACCGCGTTGTTCGGGGCGGCGTCACGGTGGCAGACGATCTGGGAGCGGCCCGCCAGTTCGCTCCCGCGGGTCGCGTCGTGCATGGACCGCAGCAGCCTGCCGGCCGCAGCCACCTGCTCGTCCGTCCACAGCTGGAAGCGCGCCGGAACATCGCCGGGAAGGTAGCTGAGGATATCCATCCCGTCGGCCTGGCCGTGATACCGCGGGGCGCCGTCGAATCCCTGGTGCTCGAATACCTTGAGGAGGGCGGCGACGAATTCCGAGGATTCCTTTGCGGGCCTTCGCACGGAATTTCCGACCCGGACGACGCCTTCGGTCATCCGTCCGCCGGTCAGTGCGACAACACCAGGCGCATCAGCCATTCCAGCCGCTCCCATACCTAGATCACGAATAGGCGCACCGGTCCCCTTGTGGCACACTGCCACGCTAGGACTCCAGAGCTCACCCTGCGACCCGAGCGATGTTATACGAGCCAAGGGGTGAGAGGCCCGAGGGGGTGGCCGAATCGCCGCCACCGAAGTACAGTTCGACCTCTTCAAGATCGAATTTTTCGGGCCGGATTCGCCTAATTGATCAGAGTCGACCCGCTGCGGCCTGCGAAGACCCTCGTGCGCGCCGACTGCGAGACCCGGGGCGAAGTTCCGGCCTGTGGTCGGGGTGTCGCCCGAACGGGCGACGCGGAGCGCCCTGGGCATCCGCGCCGGCCCGCTCTCCGTACATGGCTGCGCCCGCAGCCTCAGGGCCGCGGGCGCAGTTCCAGCTGTCCGTTCAGGCAAGCATCCTGGACCGGAGGGCCTCGAGGTCGGCGGAGGTGACTCCGTGCGGCGCCAGGTAGGCGGGCAGGGAGCCGTGCGCGGACAGGATCGTGTCCATGGCCGACGCCAGCAGACCCTCACTGACCGGGTGCGAGTAGCGCGTCACACCCGCTTCGTCGAGGAAGGAAGTCGGTCCTGCCGTCAGCTCGAGTTCGACGTTGGATCGCGTGAAGTCCGCGACCACGTCGGCCCGCGACACCTCCAGGAGCGACTGCACCACCGCGACCGCGATCCCCGTCCGGTCCTTTCCCACCGCGCACTGCACCACGACCGGCAGCGCCTGCGGAACGACGAGGTGCTTGACCAGCACAGCGATCGCTGGGGCCGCGTAGACGGCCATGAACGGGTAGAGGGCTTCCGGGTCCACCGGCCACGGCTTTCCCTCGAACCCCGAGAAGTCCGTGAATCCCATCGCTTTCAGATCGTCCAGCGCGGGAAGGGCGGGATTGGAGATCCACTCGATGTCGAGGCCATGCGTCATCCCAGGCCAGACATTACTCTCCACGCCACTCCGGAGATCGACTACTGTCCGAATTTCGAGTTTCCGAAGACGTTCGGCTCCCTCTTCGGTCAGCCGGTTCAGCGATCCGGATCGGTACAGTCTGCCGGGGCACATTTGAGCGATTCCAGCGTCCCGGAAGTTGCGCACGTTCGGTACATCCGGCGTGTTTCTCTGTGCCGGAATGAGGTGACTTGCCGACCCTGGCGTTCCGTCAGGCTCTGTCATGTGAAAAGGATAGTGGCCGCGAAAGCCATTTCACCCCCTGCGGCGGAGAAAATTGTCGTTCAAGTGATCAAGGAATTCATGGCCGGCGCGTTCGTTCTCCGCCTCAGCGGGGACGAGGGCGTGCGGACAACCCCGGTGCGACACCCGCAGCTGGAAATGTGAGGTCACGGAAGCGGCGATGGAGGGGGTCCATCACCGCTGGGATGCGTCCGGCACCAGAGGGCGAGTTCGGGCGGCGTCCCCAGCAGGTGGTCCGGCTGCGCGGCGAGCAGGTCCTCGTACCCCGCGTAGCCGTAGGCGACGGCGATCGCGGTCACCCCGGCGGCGTGGGCATGACGGACATCGCTGCCGGTGTCGCCGACATACGCCCGCGCACCGTGCCGGGCGCGCAGCCATCGGAGCTTCTCCGTCTTGCTGCCCTCGTCGCGGGAGAGCAGCACGCGGGGCATCCCCTCGACGGGCAGGCTGCGGGCGAGAAGGTCGCGGACGGTTCTGCGGTGGCTTCCGGTGACCACCGCGTACCCGGGCCCGGCGCCGACTTCGGTCAGAGGTGCCACCAGCTCCGGGATGACGCCGTGCGGCTCTTCCACGGCGGCGCGGGCCGTCAGCTCGGCGTGGCGCTGCCAGAACCGCTCCGCGGTCTCGAAGTCGATCCAGCGGGTCAGCGACGCGCTCAGCACGCCCTGGTAGACGACGGGAAGGTCGACCGGGCCGGGCAGGTCGGGGAGGTCCCACAGCTCCATCTCGCGGCGGGCGTCCCGGTAGCAGCGCCAGGCCCGCTCGTTGGAATCGTGCAGGACCCCGTCGAAGTCGAAGACGATCACCGGGCCTCGCCCAGCGACACCATGGGCACGCCGCACCAGGCGAGCAGCCCGGGGCGGGGCAGCAGGTCGGGCAGCTCCCACAGCGCGGCGTGGGCCCGGGGCCAGGCCTCCGGCCCGCCCAGCGGGGCGAGCAGCAGCACGTCCGCCTCCCGCACCGGCTGGAACCGTCCCCGGGCCCACCGCTCGACGACCTCCAGCGTCAGTGCCGGCTCCTCGCCGATCATGCCGGGTTCGCCCTCGGCGGGTGTGCCGCCCACGGGCAGCCGGGGCTGCACCAGCGCCGCGGGCGGCCGCTCCCACCGGTGTACGACCGTCGGCACTGCCTGCGGGCCGGATGGGCGGGTGTCCAGTGTGCGCTGGAGGAGAGCGGCGGCCCCGGACATGCCGTGTTGGAGCCGGTAGGCCTCTCTGGCGGTCTCGATCGCGCGCTGCGCGTTGTAGGTACGCGGGATCTGTTCGCCGCGGGCCATGCCGTAGCCCAGCAGAGCCACGGCAAGTGCCGCGGCCCAGGGCTGTTCGCCGGGCAGGCGCCGGGCGAGAGCGGCGGCGACGGCGTCCAGGGTGCTGCCGAACGCGACGGTCAGCGCGGCCAGGTCGATCAGCGGGGTCAGCAGTTCGTTGTCGCGGCGGTAGGCGTGGGCCAGGTGCCCGGTCTTGCGCAGGCGTCCATCGCGGTCGAGGTGCCACTTCTCCGGCTCGCACCGGTTGTCGGGCAGCGCCGCGGGAAGGACGGACAGCAGGTCGTGCAGCAGCCGGGCGGTCCTCGTGCCGTCGGTCGTGCCGGTCAGGGCCCGGGCCACCGCGAGGAGGACCGTGGGGACGGGCCCATCGAGCTCGGCGGGCTGTACCGGGAGTCGTCCGGCTCTGGTCAGGACGTAGTCCACCGCCTCATCCAACTGCTCGGCTCCCGGCCGGGGGCCGGGCGCGGTCACAGGGGTGAGGTCCTCGCTGACCACGAGCGCGGGCGTCACGGCGAGCGTGGCCGGGACCAGGGTGCCGTGCAGCGCCGCGACCGCGGCGCGGGCGGCGTCTCCGAAGATCCCGGGCGGCACCCAGCCCGTGACCCCGTGCCGGATTCCGTCGGGTGTGCGCAGCCGGACGGCGGCACGGGCGGGCGAGCGGCGGCGCACGCCCGGCCATGGGGCTCGGGCGGAGTTCTCCCTTCCGGGCGCGACGGAGTCCAGGACCGGCGGACGGTACGCGCCGGGCCGGTGGGCGTGGGCCCGGAGGTAGGCGTCCAGGGTGTCGGGGTCGAGGCGGCGGGTCGACTGCCACAGCGCGCGCGGCAGCACGGTGACCGCGACCCCCGCCTGGCGCAGCGGCTGCACGTCGCCGGTGTCGAAGACCGGTACCAGCACCTCGGCCTCCATCTCTCGGGCCAGGGCCAGCAGCGTGCGGCCGGTCAGCGGTGGATCGTCCACCAGCAGCACCCGGCGCTGTCCGTCGGTCCGGTACTGCTCGCCGGGCCGCACGCTCGTCACCTGCACGTCGACGCCGGCGGCCTCCAGGTGGGCGGCGACGAGCGGGGCCAGGTACGCCCCGCCGGTGCGCACGCCGGCCACGAGGACGGGGCCGGCGTCGCGCCGGGCGTCCAGCCAGGCCTGGGCCAGGGCGGTCATGTCCTGCCACTCGACTCCCTGGACGGCCAGGGACGCGGGCAGCCGCACGATCGACTGGTCCCACCGGGTCCAGCGGGGCAGCCAGCCGACGGCGGGTGCGACGAGGAAGTCGTCGCCGGACGCCAGGAGGCCGGCCGCACGGCAGGCCGCCTCGCGCAGCAGCGGCTCGCCCGGCCGGCCGGTGTCGCGGCAGCGGATCCACAAGGCGGTCAGCGACTCGTACAAGCGCAGGGCCGGCACGGGCTGCCCCGCCCGGGACGTGAGGTCCCGGGCGAGAGCGTTGATGGTGAGCGGCGCGATGGCCGTCGGCGTGCTCACGCGCCGGCCTCGCGGCGGGCCACGGCGTGCACCAGGCGGCCCAGCTCGCGGTAGGGGCTGCGGGTGGAGGCGGCCCACTCCGTCTCGAGCGCCGCCCGGTACCCGGTCTCGTCGGGCTGCCAGTCGGTGCGGTGGTCGTGGAAGATCCGCACGCCCTGCCACGGCAGCGGCGTGAGGCCGTTGGCGCGGGCCAGGGCATCCAGGTGGGCGGGGGCGTCGCCGCGGGTGGTGATGCCGAGGTTTCCCAGGCTGGCGGCCTGCCCGCTTTCGATCTGCGCCCGTGCCGAGGCGTACTCGCCGGTCAGGGCCTCGCGTACACCGACGGCCAGCTGGTTTTTCGTCAGGATGCTGAGGACGCCGTGGGTGGTGACGAGGCGGGCCAGGTGGGCGTAGGCGACGGCGGTCTCGGGCAGGTACATCACGACGCCGTGGCAGACCACCGCGTCGAACGAGGCGTCGTCGAACGGCAGGGTGTAGATGTCGCCTTCCTGGAGCGTCACCCGCTCTCCGATCCCGGGACGAGCGGCGACCCGCTCGGCCGCGGCGGCGAGCATGCCGGGGGACTTCTCCAGGCCGGTGACCCGGTGTCCGGCGGCCGCCAGGCGCAGCACCATCTCGCCGTCGCCGCAGCCGACGTCCAGGATCCGGGCCGGCTGGTCGCCGAGCTCCTGGAGGACCCGGCGGGCGGTGATGTCGTGCCGCAGGCGGCCGCGGCCGCCGCTGGTGTATGCGGCGTAGCCGGTCTGGACGGCGGCGAAGTCGGCGGAGGGGTCGGTGGTCATGGGGTGTACTCCTGGGTGAGGGTGGGCCAGTGCTGGGTGAGGTAGAGGAACGAGGGGTAGCGGTCACCGGTGGCCAGGGCGGCACCTGCCGGTCCCGTCGGGGTTAGCGTGCCGTCGCGGATGGCCTGGCGGATGCGGATCAGGCGCGGTATCCGGCCGGCCAGCTGGGGCACCCGGGCGCGGGCGTCGGTGTGCGGGAGCCAGGCCCTCAGCTGGTGGGGGCGCATCTCCTCCCACACCACGACGTCCTCGAGCGCTGCGCCGAGCCGAAGGGTGAGGAAGTGGGGCACGGCGGTTGTCCCGGGGGCGGCGGAGCGGTGGCCGAGCATGGTCACGGTGCCGGGGTAGCCGGTGCGCAGGGCACTGAGGTGGCGGGCGAAGACGGTGCCGAGCCGACAGGTCAGGCATCCGCACAGCGAGCGGACGCCGTCGAGGTCGTCGAGGGTGAAGATCCGCTCAGTCACGGTCAGGAGTTCCCGTCGGCCGGGCCGTAGAGCTGGTAGTAGTCGTCGACGATGCCGGACTCGGCGAGGATCTCGTTGGTGGCGGCCAGGTTGTGTCCGGGGCGCAGCCGCTCGTCGCCGCGGGCCAAGGCGACAGCGCCGACCGCCAGCCCGGCCAGGACCAGGTCGACGTACCTGTTGGACAGGGACTCGGCATGGTGGAAGTTGATCGGCATGCCGTGTGCGAGGAGGAGAATTTCCGGGCCGCTGGCGAGCCGGTAGCTGGTGCCGAGCACGCCCCGGTCCGTCACGGCGGTGCTGTCCTCGCGCAGTTCGTCCAGTGCGAACTCGTAGGTCCTGCTGGTGGTGCTGACCAGGACCGCTTGCGGCGGCAGGAACCGGGCCTGCGCGATCCCGAAGCTGCGGCGACCGACACAGCCGACCACCAGCCGGGGCCGGTGAGCCTCGACGAGCCGGTCGAGTGAGCGGTTGGTGAGGAAGCCCTCCTCGTGTGCGGTGACCAGGCGGGTGATGTCGGAGTCGAACACCGCGACCCGCATCCGCCGGCTCTCCAGGACGCGGGCCGCCTCGTGGCCGATCCGGCCGAAGCCGAGCACCAGAGCCGGCTGGCCCTCGAACTTCTCGTCCGGCAGCAGCCGCAGGGCGTTACGGACTGCCGCGTCGGCGATGCCGTAGGACTCGATCGTGCCCTTCATGTCGCTCTGGGCCACGCTGAACAGCGGCAGCGGTAGATCGAGGCCGTCCAGTTTCAGGATGCCGGAGGTCGTCTGCTCGACCAGCCCGGTGAAGTGACCTGCCCGGCCGGGCAGGTCACGCAGCACGACGGGCATCACGTAGCCGCCGTCGTCCATGACCAGGCTCTGCTTGCCGGCGGCGGACACGCGGGCGATGTGGTCCTCGATGCCCTCGCGCAGGTCCCGGTAGCGCCACACGGCGATGCCGTGGCGGTGGACGAGGTGGGCGTCCACGCGGTGGGTGTGGGCGTAGGGGTACTCCTTGTCGATCACGGTCATGTGTGCCGGGTCCACCCCCAGGGCGAGCAGGCTCTCGACCAGGACGAGGAAGTCGCGCATGTGGTGGATCGTCAGGAGCACGCCGACGCGGGCCAGCGGCTTGTCCGGCCAGCGGTCGGCCAGGCGGCTGGTGAGCGGCAGCTCGCGGACGGCTGCGACGAACTCGGTCCCGGTGAACGGCACATGCCGTGCGACCGAGAAGAAGGCCTCGGCCTCGGCCGCGGTGCCCTGCTCGAAGACGGCGACGAGACGGCGCGCGTGCTGGGCGGCCGCCGCCGGGTCCGCCGGGGTGCCCAGGGACAGCCGCCCACGGCCGCCGTCGACGAAGGTGCACTGCCATGACGACGACAGCTCGTCCCACTGGACGCTGCACACGCCGGGGCGGTCGCTGAGGCGGGACGCCAGCTCGGTGACCAGGTGACGGGCCTCGTCCGCGCCGGCGACGACGTCGACCGTGTGGACGAGGGGCGGGTTCACGGATACGGGCACTTGGCCCTCCTGTCGGGTGGGTTCGAGTCAGTCCCGGGATGCGGAGGTCAGCATCCGCGGGGAAGGGTAAAGGTGGCGCCCAGGCCGGTGATGCGCATGCCGCAGGCGACGAAGTCGGCCGGGCCCTGCCGGGTCACCGCCCGGACGGTGGAGAGGTGCTGCACGGCCGCTGCCGTGTGCGCCGCGGTGATCAGCCGGCGCCTGGACTCCGGCGCCGCGGCCCACACCTCGGCGAGCAGCAGTTCACTGCCGGCAGCGTTGCGCTGGGCCAGGGCCAGCAACAGCGACCCGGTCTCCGTCTCCAGCAGTAGGTTCCGGAGCCGGAACCGGGCGTCGTCCTGCCACCGCCTCAGGGTAGCCTGAGCGAACACCCTATCGTGGCAAGCGAGTTGGAGAGCGGCTTTTGTGACATAGGCGTCCGGGCTATTGACCTTGTCGGCGGTGAGGGCATCGAACGCACCGTCGTTTGGCACCCCGTGCAGCACGGTGACGGTGTCGAGCTGCTCCCAGCCGGATCGGGTGAAGAAGTCGGCGGCGCCGTCCCGGTCGGCCGGCACGTCCGTGGTCACCAGCGGCCACCGGGTGGCGGTGGTCACCGTGTCCAGCAGCGCCCTGCCCAGCCCGGTCCGGCGCACCGGCGGGGCAACGACCGGTCCCCAGACGCGTGCCCGCTGCTCGCCCGGTTCCGGGCGGCGCACCGCGCACCATCCGAGCATGTCCCGGCCGTGACGGGCCACCGCCAGCACCGGCGGCTCCCCGGTCAGTGCGTTGGTCAGCCGGGATCGCACGAGCGAGGAGCTGACCGGGCGGTCGTCGCTGAAACCAGCGATGCACCTTCGGGTGAGAGCCGCGAGCTCTTCGCACCGACGGTCGTCCAGCCCGTCGACGAGGCCGACCCTGTGAGGACCGTGGACGGCGGTGCCCGGGGAAGTCTCGCTCATGGCAGGGGCCTTTCTGGCGGGGAAGGGCGGTCGGCGGGCGGGAGCGATCCCGGGTTCTCGGCGGACTCGGCGGGCGGCGACGCGCACCGGGTCCCCCGCTCGACCCGGACGCGACGGCCTCGGCACGGCCGGAAAGGCGAAGACCGGGGCGCCGTCGCGGCCCGGGAGGAACGGGCACGAGCGGGATGCCCGGTCGGCGCCGCACGCATCTCGTGAGGGGATGCCGGATACGGCTGTCACGGCGACTCCAGCGTTCCCGCGGCGGCCCGTCGCAGGAGGTCGAGGCTCGCCCGGTGGCCCAGCGCCGCCCGGCGCTGCGCCGTCAGCCGGTCGTCGGCCAAGTCCTCGTAGAACGTCTCACTGCGTCCGCGCGGCGTGACCGTGACGGTTTGGTGCCGACCGAGGCGGAGTTCGACGCGGTCTTCGAGGATCCTCTGGACGCTGCACAGGGGAACGATGCGAACGCTCAGTCCGGTGCCCTCGGCCAGGGAGACGAGGTGCTGCAGCTGTCCGGTCCACAGCTGTGCGCCGACCCGGGCGCAGTTGTGGAGCAGGGACTCGTTGATCAGCAGGACGACGCGACTGCCCGGCCGTGCCAGCCGGGCGGCGACGGCGCGGGCGCGGGCCAGGTCGACGTGGTACTGCCACAGCGCGGTGCTCTCGAACGGCAGGTCGTCGTCGTAGAGAGTGCACAGCCCGCACCCGTCCCCGGTCATGGCGTACACCGGCCTGCGGGACCTGAGCGCGGCCCGGGCCGAGGGGAGCCGTCGCAGGATCTCCTGTCGCATCGCCTCGGTGCGCAGCGGCGCGGGCAGCAGGTCCCCGGCCACGCTGAACACCAGGCTGGTGGCCGCGTCTTCGAGTAGTTGGTAGCGGTGGAGCGAGCCCGGGCCGGTGTCCGCGAAGGACAGAGCGGGGTCGCAGGTGCCGTTCTCGCAGTCGCGGCGGTGCGTGTGGAGGGTCGTCTCCCAGTCGTCCGCGGCCTGCGTGCTGCCGTAGACGCGGGCGAGGGTACGGGCGAGACCGTCGTCCACGGCGCGGCGCAGCACGGTGCTGCGGCCGGCCTCCATGTCGGCGATGCTGCGGGGTGTGAGGTAGCGGAGGGGCGGTAGCCGCCGGTGGACCTCTGCGGCTGTCAGGTGGCGGGTGGCGCGCAGGTGGCCGAGGTGGTGTCCGAGGACGAGGTCGCCGATGGCGGGACGGCGCAGTGGGAGCTGGCTCGTCATTATGTTCCCTTCGGCTTGGCGGGGTGGGTGTTCCAATTCCAGGGGTGTCGTGCCGGGTTGGTGTTCTGGGTCCGGACGCAGTTCAGACGTCGTTCCGCTTCCGGCCGCCACACGGGGTCGTGGACGGCTGCCTCCAGCGCGATGAGGGTTCCGGCGGCTGCCCGCAGGCGGGCGAGGACCTTGTAGGGCGCTCCCTGCCGGTCGATGGTCACATCGGTTCCGTAGGCGCGGCAGAAGCTCGCGTATTCGGCGGGGTTCTCACCGAAGCCGTCGCGGCGCCATGCCTGGAAAGCGAGGTCGTAGGCCGCTGGGCCTTTGGCGACGTTCTCGAAGTCGATCAGTGCCGGGCCAGTCGAGCTCGTGACGCTGTTCAGGGTGTTGAGGTCCCCGTGCAGAACGACGTCATTGCCGCAGGGTGTGTTCTGCCACTGCTCGCCGGCTGCGGAGACATGGGTACTCAGCCGGTGCCGATCGGCGGGGGCCAGGACGCTCTCGGGCAGGCGGCTGATCCGGGACAGCAGGTTTCCGGTCACGTCCAGGTCAGGAAGGACGATGCGGGACGGCAGGGGCAGTTTGTGCAGATTCGCGAGGAGACGGCCGAGGTCCTCGGAAGAGGCGGGGCCACCGTCTCCCAGGTCATCGGTGAAGGATACGAGCAATCCGGCTTCGGTCTCTGTGGGCCGCTCCACGACGGGCCGGGCTGTCCGGACACCGCTTCGATGCAGCCAGGCTGCGACTTCCACCTCCCGGCGAACTGCGGTCAGGGTGGAGCGGGGCTCGTGGATCTTGGCGACGACCGGGCATCCCGGAGCCGCATGAGGCAGCCGCACCACCCAGTTGCGGTGGTACTGCAGTGTCCGGGCGCCTTCCGGATTGAACCCGGCTGCCGCAGCTGCCTGCCGGAGGGCCGCACGGGCCCGGCTGGTCACGCCGGCCTCGTTGACCGGGTTCGCGGGGCGACGCGCGGTAGCCGGCGGCCGGCTGGCCGAGCGCCGGTTCGTGTTGTTCATGGAAGTCCCTCGGGTTGGGAGTGTGATCGGTGGCGACGGCGTCGTGAGTCGGCCACCGCGGTGTGGGGTGGCCGGATCCGGGGCTGTGGTTCGTCTACAGGCGGGGGCAGGGGGTCGCTGCTGTGTCCCGCGCCGGCCCGTCTGTCGGGTTGGGCGCGGCGGGCTCCGGGCTGAGCGCAGGCAGGTCGCCCGGCACGATCAGGCCCAAGCGGATGAGGGTCTCCACCTGGTGGGACGGCAGCTTTCCCGCGCGAAGGCGCCCCAACTGCCGCTGCCGCCAGTAGCTCAGCGGCAGGCCGTCGGGCGTGACATGGTCCTGGGGCACCACTGTGGTGCGGCTCTCCTTGGCGTAGGCGGCCCAGGCGGCTGCGTGGCGCAACCACCGGGAGTCGAGCTGTGAGCGCGCGAACCCCAGTGCGGTCAGCTGCTCCTGCCGCTCCTTGGGAAGCCTGTCCCACCGGTCCCCGCGGTGTCTGGCGGCCTTCAGGCCGAGAGGACGCCCGGCGGCGTTGACGAAGTTGGTGGGCACGTCGACGTGTCCGAACTCGGTGCGGTAGGCGGTGAGGTCGGCGATGAACGTGTCCCAGGCCGCATCGCGGGTGTTGGGTATGAATCCGAGCGCGGTCAGCTGCTTCTGCCGGTCGGCCGGGAGGTCGTCGAAGATCTCGCGACGGGAGCCCACCTGGATGCCCAGCTTGCGGCCGGCGCCGTTGACGTAGTCGCGCTTGACATCGACGTTCCCGAACTCGGCGCGGTAGGCGGTGAGGTCGGCGATGAACGTGTCCCAGGTGGCGTCGAGCACGCTCGGAGTGAACCCCAGCTCCTTGAGCTGCGAGTGCTGCGCGTCGGTGAGCCGATCAAACTTGTTTCGGGCCCTACGGACCTGCGCGCCGAGCTTGCGGCCGGCTTCGTTCACATGGTCGCTGCGGACGTCGACGTTGCCGTACTTGTCTCGGTAGGCGGTGAGGTCGGCGATGAACGTGTCCCACGCGTGCTCGTTCAGGTCGCGGACCATACCGAGGGACTCGAGCTCCTCTCGGAGCTCCTCGGGCAGCTGGTCCTGGATGAACGACCGCCGGGTGGCGTGCCACCAGGAGCCGAGCGGGAGACCTTCCGGCGTCATCCAGTCCCGCGGGATGTCCTGGAGCTGTCCACGCTCGGTCTGGTATCGCTCTGCTGCTCCCACATATTCGAGCCACGGCGCTGAGGCTTCCCGGACGACCTGGACGGCGATGGCCTGGGCGAAGCCGGGCGGGACACCGGCGCCGGTGACGGTTAGCCAGTCGGGCCGTTCCGTCCTGGCTTCGATGGTGCCAGCGGCGCCGAGCTGTCGACGGGAACGGTTGAGATGAGCGCTCAGCTCGTCATCGGTGGCGGCCAGCGCCCGTGCGGCGGAGAACACGGCGCTGAAGCGGGAGTCGAGCAGGGCCTGCGCCGCAGACTGTCCGGGCCGGGTGATCGCGGGAACGAATACAGTCGCCGTTTTGAACTCGCCCTGGCGTTCCAGGCGGCAGGCGCGCCCGAAGATCTGGGTGCTCTCCAGCTCACCTCGACCGTCGAGGATGGCCACCGCGTCGATCAGCGGGGCGTTGACACCTTCGGTCAGCGCCTTGGCGTTCGTGACCACAACCAGGCCCGTGCCCGTGCCGGGGCTCCTTAGGCGGCCGAGGACGCTGTCGCGGGCTGCTTGGGGCTGAGTGCCGTTGATGTGTCCGGTCCACAGGGAGGCCGGACGTTCCCAGGGTTCCAGGTACTCCAGCGCCTGGGGAAGGGTGAGGGCGAAGGCCTTGGCCTCGGCGACAGTGCGGTGGTAGGTGACCATGCGGCGGACACCGTGCTTGTGGACGGCCTTCAGCAGCGCGATCTGAGTGGCCAGCAGCTGGGCGGTCTCGCCGCTGCCGGCGGCCCGGGCCTGTTCGTCGTCGGGTATCAGTGCGGCGATGTCGTCGTCGGTGATCACGGGCACGACCAGGCGCAGGTGCGCGACCATGCCTCGCCGGCGCGCTTCGCTGTAGGGGTACCTGTAGGCGACCGGGCCGACCCTGGGGTCGTCCATGCTGATGATGTCACCGTTGCCGAGCAGCATCTTGGGAGTCGCCGTCATGCCCACCCGCTTGACCGCAGGCAGCCTGGCGCGGTCGTGGACGAGGGACCAGGGCCTGGTGCTGGACCCGAGGGTCCGGTGCAGCTCGTCGATCACCACGACGTCAATCGGCCGGAGGGTGTACCGCTGGTAGGCCGAGGCTACGACGTCCAGGCTCTGGTAGGTCGAGAGCATGGTGACGTGCGGTTCGGACAGCAGCTCAGCCACACGGTCCGGCTCGCTGGTCAGGACCGCGTCCCAGCGACCCAGCCGACGGCGGTACGGGGCCAAGACGTTGGGCTCCGAGCACACGGCGGCGACCCGGCCCAAGCCCTCCCGGCCGAGCGCCTCCTCCCAGGCGTCCAGAGTCTGGCGGATCAGTGCGAGCGTCGGCACTGTGACCAAGGTAAGGCCCTGGCGGAGCGCTCCGGGCCCGGAAGCAGCGTGGCGGACCCGGCGGCTACGCAGGGCCTCGGCGGCGACCCGCTCCTTGTTGAGCCGTTCGATGACGCGAACTGCGACCTCGGCGCCGACCCGGGTCTTGCCGCCTCCGCAGGTGATCACCAAGGAGGTGGCATCGTGCTCGGCCAGAATCGCGCACGCCGCATCGACGGCCTGGACTTGGTGGGGCCACATCTGCGGCGGGACGGTCGGCGCTGTCACGACACACCCTGATAGGCGGCGGGCCGTGCCGCACTGCCGAGGTGGATGATGCCGCCGAACTCGACCACCTCGGCGAGGGGCTGTCCGCCTCCGAGCACGGGACGTTGCCTCTTGGCGCGCCGTGCAATCCCAGCCACCGGCCCCGGGAGCGGACCCAGCAGCGGGTGCGGGGTGAGCGCAGCGGCGACCTCGGCGCTGCTGCGCACCTGCCCCCACCAGCCGCGGGTCCGTTCCGCGAGGAGGCCGTTGACGGCCCACCGGGCCCTGTCGTCATCGATCGTCCACTGGGAGACAGCCATCCGGCTTCCCTGGGGGAGCCTGCTGACAATGGCGGCGACCAGGGCCGCGAGGTCGCGCAGGGCGGCGGTGTGCGGGGACGACACCAGGAGCACGCACACAGGTTGCTGCCAGTTGAGGCGGTCGTGCAGGACCGGGTGGTCGAGGATGTCCGCGGTGAGGTACGGCGCCGTGATGACGGGAGTGAGGTCGTTGACGTCGAGTTGGGTCCTGGCGTGTGCAACCGCCCACCTGTCGTTCTCGACAGTCACCACCAGCGCCGAGGGGTCGAGGTCGTGCGCGTTCTGGTAGACGTGGGGGCGGCGGGGGATTCCGCAGCCGAGGTCGATGATCTGGCGGATACCCATGCGGAGCGCTCCGCGGACGACGCCGGCCTTGAACGTGTCGGCGCCGCGCACGGCGGTGGTCAGGCCGGCCACGAGCGTGGAGAGTTCGGCGGCGAGTTCCTCGTCGACCTGGCGGTTCGTCTCCTGCCCCGCGAGGTGGTCGAGCATCCGCAGGCCGTTCGGCACCGCGTCGTCCCAGGTGCCGGTACAGGTGTTCGTGCTGGTCATGGACGCAACCTCTCAGCGGATGAACGGTCGGAGTGAGGGCCGGTGTCTTCCAGCAGCGGTGTCGCGGGGCTTCCTGGTACGCGGGCGGCCGGGGCGAGGTGTCGGCGGAGCGGGCGGAGCGCGAGGTGCTCTGGGTGACGCCGAGCGGCCGGGTGTACGGGGGCGCGCAGGCGGTTGCGCGGCTTCTGATGCGCTCCGGCGGGGTGTGGGCGTACCTGGGCGCTGTGTTGACGGCGGCGCCGGTGCGGCCGCTCGCGGGGCTGGCCTACCGCTGGGTGGCGCGCAACCGGCACCGGATGCCGGGGGGGACGGCGGCGTGCGAGCTGCCGGCCCGGAAGCCCGTCCGGCCGTGAGGCCGCCCGGCCGTGGGGCCGCTCAGTCGGTGTAGCGCTGGGCGAGGGCGGGGGGCATGGGTTCGTGGCGCAGGTAGGCGCGGGAGAACTCGGCGGTGCCGTGGGTGAGCGAGCGCAGGTCGATCGGGTAGCGGACGAGTTCGAGCTCGGGGACCTCGGCGCGCAGCAGGGTGAGGCCGGTGCCGCCGGTCTCGCTGCCGAGGACGCGGCCGCGGCGGGCGGAGAGGTCGCCGAGGACGGCGCCGAGGTAGTCGTCGGGGAGCAGGACGCTGACGGCGGCGACGGGTTCGAGCAGGCGGATGACGGCGTGCTCGGCGGCGTCGCGCAGGGCGAGGGCGGCGGCGTTCTGGAAGGACGCGTCGGAGGAGTCGACGGAGTGCGCCTTGCCGTCGGTGAGGGTGACCCGGACGTCGACGAGCGGGTACCCGGTGGTGACGCCCTTGGCGAGCTGGGCGCGGACGCCCTTCTCGACGGACGGGATGAAGTGCTTGGGGACGGAGCCGCCGACGACGTGCTCCTGGAACTCGAAGCCGGAGCCGGCGGGGAGCGGTTCGACCTCCAGGTCGCAGATGGCGTACTGGCCGTGGCCGCCGGACTGCTTGACCAGGCGGCCGTGGCCGGCGGCGGCGGTGCCGAAGGTCTCGCGCAGGGCGACCTTGGGTTCGACGGTGTCGACGTGGACGCCGTGGCGGGTGCGGAGGCGGTCGAGGACGACGTCGGCGTGGGCCTCGCCGGTGCACCAGAGGACGAGCTGGTGGGTGTCGGGGTTCTGTTCCAGGCGTAGCGCCGGGTCCTCGGCGGTGAGGCGGGCGAGGGCCTGGGAGAGCTTGTCGTCGTCGGCCTTGCTGTGGGCCTCGACGGCGATCGGGAGGAGCGGCTCGGGGAGGGTCCAGCCGTCGAGGGCGACGGGGTGGCCGGGGTCGTGGACGATGTCGCCGGCGCGGGCGGTGGTGAGTTTGGCGGCGCAGACGAGGTCGCCGGCGACGGCGTGCGGGACGGGGCGCTGCGCCTTGCCGAAGGGGCTGGAGAGGGCGGTGACGCGTTCGTCGCCGTTCTGGTCGGCGGTGTGGGCGGGGCCGACGAGGTGGATCCTGGTGTCGGGGCGCAGGGTGCCGGCGTACAGGCGCAGCAGGCTGATCCGTCCGACGTAGGCGTCGCCGGTGACGCGGACGACCTGGGCGGCGAGCGGGGCGTCGGGGTCGCACTCGGGGGCGGGGCGGGTGCGTTCGGTGGGGTCGGGGAAGGTGTGCGCGACGAGGTCGAGGAGTTCGGCGGCGCCGAGGCCGTTCTCGCTGGTGGGGACGGCGGGGTGGAGGGCGCAGGAGAGGACCTCGCGGCGCAGGCCGGCTTCGAGGGAGTCGGTGTCGAGGGTGTCGCCGGAGAGGTAGCGCTCCATGAGGGTGTCGTCCTGGCCGGAGATGGCTTCGACGAGGCTGTCGTGGGCGGGGGCGGTGTCGGGCAGGGGGTCGGCGTCGCCGTAGGTGTCGCCGGTGAGGAGGTCGACGCTGCCGTCGGGGTGTCCGTCGTGGTGGACGGGCAGGAAGAGCGGGCGCAGGGTGTCCGGGCCGAGTCCGAAGGCGTCGTGGCAGGCGGTGAGGATGTCGTCGAAGCCGGTGTGGGCGAGGTCGAGTTTGGCGACGGCGATGGCGCGGGGGATGCCTTCGGCGGCGCATTCGCGCCACAGGGCGCGGGTGGGGGCGGTGACCGGGTCGGTGGCGGAGACGACGAAGACGGCGGCGTCGGCGGCGTGCAGGGCGGCGCGCAGGTCGGCGGCGAAGTCGGGGTGGCCGGGCGGGTCGATCAGGTTGATCTTGACGCCCTTCCATTCGAGCGGGAGGAGCGAGAGCTGGACGGAGCGCTGCTGCTGGTGCTCGATGTCCTCGTGGTCGGAGACGGTGGTGCCGTCGGTGACGCGGCCGGCCCGGCCGGTGGCGCCGGCGGCGAGGGCGAGGGATTCGGCGAGGGTGGTCTTGCCCACACCGCTGGGGCCGATGAGGACGACGTTGCGCAGATCCTTCGGGCCGGTGACGGCGGGTGCCTGGCCGGCTCGTGCCGTGCTGCGGTCGGGCATCGGGGTCTCCTCCCGTGGCGCCGAGGCTTGTCCATCGCAGTCTAGGGTCGGGTGTCGAAGTGGCGCGTGTCGTACGGCCGATCGGTGATCGTGCGTGTGCACGGCGTGGCGGGGGCGGTGTCCGGCGGTGCGTGCGCCGGAGCGTGTCCTCGGCCTGGCTACGATGGGTGGGCCGGACGGGCTGATCCGCCCGGCCGTCTGCCGCGCGTTCTGCGCCAGGCGGGTATCTGGGAGATCGGAGCGGCTGGGAAGGCCATGCTCAACAAATACGCGCGTGCCTTCTTCACACGTGTCCTGACCCCGTTCGCCGCGTTCCTGATCCGGCTGGGCGTGAGCCCGGACGCCGTGACGCTGATCGGTACCGCCGGCTCGGTGGCCGGTGCGCTGGTGTTCTTCCCGCGCGGGGAGTTCTTCTGGGGCACCATCACGATCACGCTGTTCATCTTCTCGGACCTGGTGGACGGGAACATGGCCCGCCAGCTGGGCCGGAGCACGAAGTGGGGGGCGTTCCTCGACTCCACCCTGGACCGGGTCGCCGATGCGGCGATCTTCGGCGGTCTGGCGATGTGGTACGCGGGCAAGGGTGACAACAACCTGCTCTGTGCGGTGGCGATCTTCTGCCTGGCGAGCGGTCTGGTGGTGTCGTACACGAAGGCGCGGGCGGAGAGCCAGGGCCTGCCGTGCGACGTGTCGGGGCTGGTGGAGCGGGCCGAGCGGCTGGTGGCCAGCCTGGTGGCGGCCGGGGTCGCGGGTCTGCACACATTCGGTGTGCCGTACGTGGAGTGGCTGCTGCCGGTGGCGTTGTGGCTGGTGGCGGCGGGCAGCCTGGTGACGGTGTTCCAGCGGATGCTGACCGTGCGCCGGGAGGCGTTCGAGGCCGACCGAGCGGCGGCCGGGAGCTGATGGGGGGCGTCCTGCGGTGACGGACCGACTGGTGTACTGGGCGTACGCGCTGGGGTGGGGGCTGCTGAAGCACATGCCGGAGCGGGTGGCCCGGGGGCTGTTCGACCGGCTGGCGGACTACGCGTGGCGCAAGCGCGGCAAGCGGGTGCTCCAGCTGGAGGCGAATCTGCGCCGGGTCCGTCCGGGCCTGGACGAGGCCGCGGTGCGGGAGCTGTCCCGGGCCGGGATGCGCTCGTACCTGCGGTACTGGATGGAGTCGTTCCGGCTGCCGGTGTGGAGCCGGGAGCGGGTGGCCCGGGACGTCCGGGTGGAGGGCTTCGAGCACCTGCGGGAGTCGTTGGAGGCGGGGCGGGGCGCGATGATAGCGCTGCCGCACATGGGCAACTGGGACCTCGCGGGGGCCTGGGTGGCGCAGCAGGGCTACCCGTTCACCACGGTCGCGGAGCGGTTGAAGCCGGAGCGGCTGTTCGACCGGTTCGTGGCGTTCCGGGAGGGCCTGGGCATGGAGGTCCTGGCGCTGACCGGCGGTTCGGTGAACGTGATCGGCACGCTGGCGCGGCGGTTGCGCGAGGGCCGGCTGGTCTGCCTGGTGGGGGACCGGGACCTGTCGGAGGCGGGCATCGGGGTGTCGTTCTTCGGTGAGCCGACCCGGATGCCGGCCGGTCCGGCGGCGCTGTGCCAGCGCACCGGGGCGGCGCTGCTGCCGGTGACGCTCTGGTACGACGGCCCGGTGCTGCGGGCGCGGATCCATCCCGAGGTGCCGGTGCCCGAGGAGGGCGACCGCAAGGAGCGCACCCGGGCGATGACCCAGGCGATGGCGCAGGTGTGGGAGCGGAGCATCCGCGAGCACCCGCAGGACTGGCACATGCTGCAGAAGTTCTGGCTGGCCGACCTGCCGGTCCGTGAGACGGTGAAGGCGGCGCCCGCGGAGCGCGCGGAGGCGGTCCCGGAGCCCGCGGCCGAGGCCTCCGGGTCCTGAGCCGTTCCGTCCTGCCCGCCCGCACCACTGTCCGAAGGAGCTTGAGGAACCCGTGAAGATCGGCATCGTCTGCCCGTACGACTGGGACGTCCCCGGTGGGGTCCAGTTCCACATCCGGGACCTGGCCGAGCACCTGATCGGTCTGGGGCACGAGGTGTCGGTGCTGGCGCCGGCCGAGGACGACGAGGCGCTGCCGCCGTACGTGGTCCCGGCCGGGCGGTCGGTGGCGGTGCCGTACAACGGGTCGGTGGCGCGGCTGAGTTTCGGGATCCTGTCGGCGGCCCGGGTGCGGCGCTGGCTGCACGACGGGCGCTTCGACATCCTGCACGTGCACGAGCCGGCCGCGCCGAGCCTGTCGATGCTGGCCGCCTGGTCGGCGACCGGGCCGATGGTGGGGACCTTCCACACCTCCAACCCGCGTTCGCGGGTGATGATCGCGGCCTCGCCGATCCTCCAGCCGGGGCTGGAGAAGATGCGGGCCCGGATCGCGGTGTCGGAGTACGCCCGGCGCACCCTGGTGGAGCACCTGGGCGGGGACGCGGTGGTGATCCCGAACGGCGTGGACGTGGGGTTCTTCGCGGCGGCCGAGCCGGACGAGCGGTGGACCGGCGGCGCGGCGAAGGGGGAGCCGGGCACGATCGGCTTCATCGGCCGGATCAACGAGCCGCGCAAGGGCCTGCCGACGCTGCTGGCGGCGCTGCCGGGGATCCTGGCGGAGCGGCCGGGGGTGCGGCTGCTGGTGGCGGGCAAGGGCGACGAGGAGGAGGCCGTCGCGGGCCTGGCGCCCGAGGTGCGCCGGCAGGTGGAGTTCCTCGGCATGGTGAGCGACCGGGACAAGGCCCGGCTGCTGCGCAGCGTGGACCTGTACGTGGCGCCGAACACCGGGGGCGAGAGCTTCGGGATCATCCTGGTCGAGGCGATGTCGGCGGGCGCGCCGGTGCTGGCGAGCGATCTGGACGCGTTCAAGCAGGTGCTGGACGGCGGCGACGCGGGCGAGCTGTTCCCGGTGGAGGACGCGGACGCGCTGGCCCGTACGGCGCTGCGGCTGCTGGGTGATCCGGCGCGGCTGGAGGAGCTGCGGGAGGCGGCCTCGCGGCATGTGCGGCGGTTCGACTGGTCGACGGTGGGCGCGGACATCCTGGCGGTGTACGAGACGGTGACGGCCGGCGAGGCGGCGGTGGTCGAGGAGGACGTGCGCGGCGGGCGGCGCCGGTTCGGGCTGGCCCGGGACTGATCCGCCGCGGCGGTTCGGGCCGGGACCGGTCCCGCGCGGCGGTCCGGGGTGCCGGTGGCGTTAGGGTCGGGCGTCCGTACCACTGCGATCCACGGGGGCAACGATGCCGCAGATCTCCGTCGACTACTCGGCCGGCCTGGCCGGGACCTTCGACCGCCGGGGCCTCGGCCTGGCGATCAACCGGCTGGCGGAGGCGACGATCGACGCGAAGCCGGAGTCCTGCAAGACGGTGTTCCGGCAGAGCGAGGTGCTGGTGGTCGGTACCAGCGGGGCGGCCGCCGACGCCCAGGTGTTCGTGGAGTTCCAGATCTTCCCGGGCCGTTCGCCGGAGGCGAAGGCGGCGCTGAGCGAGGGCGTGTTGGCGCTGCTGGCGCAGTACGTCCGGCCGCGGCCGGGTACCCGGCTGTTCACGGCGGTGAACATCGCGGACATCGACCGGGAGAGCTACCGGAACGCGACCGCCCAGGGCTGAACCGGTGACACCCGGTAACGTAGCGGCCCGTGACTACCTGGATCTGGGCCGGCGTGGCCGTGGTGCTGTTCGGCATGTACCTGAGTTGGACGGCCGGTCGTCTGGACCGGCTGCACGCCCGGATCGACGCCGCCCGGGCGGCGCTGGACGCGCAGCTGGTCCGCCGGGCCTCGGTGGCGTTGGAGCTGGCGACGTCCTCGTTGCTGGATCCGGCGGCCTCGCTGCTGCTGCTGGACGCGGCGCACGCGGCCCGGCAGGCCGAGGACGAGCAGCGCGAGGTGGCGGAGAGCCAGCTGAGCCTGGCGCTGCGGGCGGTGTTCGAGGAGCCGGAGCAGATGGCGGCGCTGGTGGCCGAGCCGGGTGGCGAGGACGCGGTTCGTGATCTGACGGCCGCGGTGCGGCGGGTGCCGATGGCCCGCCGGTTCCACAACGACGCGGTGCGGGCGGCCCGGGCGGTGCGCGAGCACCGGCTGGTGCGGTACTTCCGGCTGGCGGGGAAGGCGCCCTTCCCGCTGGCGTTCGAAATGGACGATGCCCCGCCGCCCGCTCTCACGCCCGAAGGGGCACCTGCTTAAGGTGTCCCCCGGATACGGCCCGTTTGTCGTGTCCCGTCGTCCTGGCTGGACTTGGTGGCGCATGGTTGGGTCACCCGTTCTGCCTACCATAGGGCGATAGCACTGATTCATCTTCGAGTGAGGTCTCACGTGTCCACCACCCCCACCACCGCAGACCAGCCGCAGATCGGCACCGCCCGGGTCAAGCGCGGCATGGCCGAGCAGCTCAAGGGCGGTGTGATCATGGACGTGGTCAACGCCGAGCAGGCCAAGATCGCCGAGGACGCCGGCGCGGTCGCCGTCATGGCCCTGGAGCGGGTCCCCGCGGACATCCGCAAGGACGGCGGCGTGGCCCGCATGTCCGACCCGAACATGATCGAGGAGATCATCGCCGCGGTCTCCATCCCGGTGATGGCCAAGTCCCGCATCGGCCACTTCGTCGAGGCCCAGGTGCTCCAGTCGCTGGGCGTCGACTACATCGACGAGTCCGAGGTGCTGACCCCGGCCGACGAGGTCAACCACTCGGACAAGTTCGCCTTCACCACCCCCTTCGTCTGCGGTGCCACCAACCTGGGCGAGGCCCTGCGCCGCATCGCCGAGGGCGCGGCCATGATCCGCTCGAAGGGCGAGGCCGGCACCGGCAACGTCGTCGAGGCCGTCCGCCACCTGCGCCAGATCAAGAACGAGATCGGCCAGCTGCGCGCCCTGGACAACAACGAGCTGTACGCCGCCGCCAAGGAGCTGCGCGCCCCGTACGAGCTGGTCAAGGAGGTCGCCGAGCTCGGCAAGCTGCCGGTCGTGCTGTTCTCCGCCGGTGGCGTCGCCACCCCGGCCGACGCCGCGCTGATGCGCCAGCTGGGCGCCGAGGGCGTCTTCGTCGGCTCCGGCATCTTCAAGTCGGGCGACCCGGCCAAGCGCGCCGCCGCCATCGTGAAGGCCACCACCTTCTTCGACGACCCGAAGGTCATCGCGGACGCGTCCCGCAACCTGGGCGAGGCCATGGTCGGCATCAACTGCGACACCCTGCCGGAGACCGAGCGCTACGCCAAGCGCGGCTGGTAGTCGCCCGGTAGTCCTGGGCCGGCCCGCCGCAGCGCCTCGGCGCGCGGCGGGCCGCACCACGTAGTCCGTCGTAACGATCGATAGAGGTTGAAGACCGTGAGCACTCCTGTCATCGGCGTCCTCGCCCTCCAGGGCGACGTCCGCGAGCACCTGGTGGCGCTGGCCGAGGCCGACGCGCTCGCCCGTCCGGTGCGCCGCGCCGAGGAGCTGGCCGAGGTCGACGCGCTGGTGATCCCCGGCGGGGAGTCCACCACCATGTCCAAGCTGGCGCTGCTGTTCGGCGTGATGGACCCGCTGCGCGAGCGGGTCGCCGCCGGGATGCCGGTCTACGGCACCTGCGCGGGCATGATCATGCTGGCGGACAAGATCCTGGACGGCCGCGAGGACCAGGAGACCGTCGGCGGCATCGACATGACGGTGCGCCGCAACGCCTTCGGGCGCCAGAACGAGTCCTTCGAGTCCGGGATCGACTTCACGGGCCTGGCCGACGCGCCGGTGCACGGCGTCTTCATCCGCGCTCCCTGGGTCGAGTCGGTCGGCGCGGGCGTCGAGGTGCTGGCCGAGCTGCCCGCCGCGGACGGCCCGGAGAGCCGGATCGTGGCGGTGCGCCAGGGCAACCTGCTCGCCACCTCCTTCCACCCGGAGCTGACCGGCGACCACCGGGTGCACGCGTACTTCGTGCGGATGGTCGAGGAGCACCTCGCCGGGGACGCGCGCTGACGGCGTCGACCACGCGCTGACCGTGTGCGCTTCACCGGTGACGACACCGGTAAGATCTCATCTGTTCATTTCCCTTTGGCGACGTAAAGGAGCTGGCGATGTCCGGCCACTCTAAGTGGGCTACCACCAAGCACAAGAAGGCCGTGATCGACGCCAAGCGCGGCAAGCTCTTCGCCAAGATGATCAAGAACATCGAGGTGGCGGCGCGCACGGGCGGTCCCGACCCGGCGGGCAACCCGACCCTCTACGACGCCATCCAGAAGGCCAAGAAGAGCTCGGTCCCGATCGACAACATCAACCGCGCCGTCAAGCGCGGTGGCGGTCTGGAGGCCGGCGGCGCCGACTACCAGACCATCATGTACGAGGGCTACGGCCCGAACGGCGTCGCGGTCCTGATCGAGTGCCTCACCGACAACCGCAACCGCGCGGCCTCCGACGTGCGCGTCGCGATGACCCGCAACGGCGGCTCGATGGCCGACCCGGGCTCGGTGTCGTACCTGTTCACCCGCAAGGGTGTCGTCATCGTCCCCAAGGCCGACGGCGTGGACGAGGACAAGCTGTTCGAGGTCGTCCTCGACCAGGAGCCGGAGGAGATCAACGACCTCGGCGACTCGTTCGAGATCGTCTCCGAGGCCTCGAAGATGGTCGCCGTGCGCACCGCGCTGGTCGACGCCGGCGTCGACTACGACTCGGCCGAGGCCAACTTCCTCCCCAGCATGCAGGTCGAGCTGGACGTCGACGGCGCCCGCAAGATCCTCAAGCTGATCGACGCCCTGGAGGACAGCGACGACGTGCAGAACGTCTTCGCCAACTTCGACATCTCCGACGAGGTCGGCGCGCAGCTCGACGCCGAGTGATCACTGCCCAGTGATCGTCGGTGAGTGACCGTTCTCACTGCCCGGCCCGGTGGTCCCTGGACCACCGGGCCGGTGTCGTCGGTCGGGTTGTCGGACCCGGGCGGTAGCCTGCGGAGGTCCTTCGTGGCGAGTGACAGGGAGACGGGCGAGTGGTGCGGGTACTGGGCGTGGACCCGGGGCTGACCAGGTGCGGGGTCGGCGTGGTCGAGGGTGCGCCGGGCCGGCCGCTGCGGATGGCCGGGGTCGGCGTGGTGCGCACCCCCGCCGAGGCCGAGATCGGGGAGCGGCTGCTCCAGGTCGAGCAGGGCATCGAGGCCTGGCTGGACGAGCACCGGCCCGACCTGGTCGCCGTCGAGCGGGTCTTCGCCCAGCACAACGTCCGCACCGTGATGGGCACCGCCCAGGCCAGCGCCGTCGCGATGCTCTGCGCCACCCGGCGCGGCATCCCCGTCACCCTGCACACCCCCAGCGAGGTCAAGGCCGCCGTCACCGGCTCCGGCCGGGCCGACAAGGCGCAGGTCACGGCCATGGTGCAGCGCCTGCTGCGGCTGGACGCGCCGCCCAAGCCGGCCGACGCCGCCGACGCGCTGGCGCTGGCCATCTGCCACATCTGGCGCGGCGGGGCGACCAACCGGCTGGAGGCCGCCGTCCGGGCCGCCCGGGCCACCCCCCGCTCCACTCCTCCGAAAGGCACCGTCCGATGATCGCCTTCGTGCAAGGGCCCGTGGCGGCCATCTCCTCCGGGACCGCGGTGGTCGAGGTCGGCGGGGTGGGCATGGCCGTGCAGTGCACCCCGAACACGCTGGCCGGGCTGCGGCTGGGCGAGCCGGCCCGGCTGGCCACCTCGCTGGTGGTCCGGGAGGACTCGCTGACCCTGTTCGGCTTCGCGGACGACGACGAGCGCGGCGTGTTCGAGATCCTCCAGGCCGCGCCCGGCGTCGGCCCCAAGCTGGCGCAGGCGATCCTCGGGGTGCACAGCCCCGACGCGCTGCGCGCCGCGGTCGCGGGCGGCGACGAGAAGGCGCTGGTCGCGGTGCCGGGCATCGGCAAGGCCAAGGCGGCCAAGCTGCTGCTGGAGTACAAGGACAAGCTCGGCGCCCCGCACGGCGCCGTCCCGGCGCAGAAGCCGATCGCCACCGGCCCGGCGCCGTGGAGCGATCAGCTGCACTCCGCGCTGACCGGCCTCGGGTACGCCCCGCGCGAGGCGGACGAGGCGGTCGCGGCCGTCACCCCGGAGGCCGAGGCGCAGGCGACGCCGGACGTCGGCGCCCTGCTCCGGCTCGCCCTGCGCGGCCTCAACCGGGCCCGCTGACCACCTGACGATCTGTCCATTTGTCGATACTGGAGACTCTGGAGCCCGCGACGATGTACGACCCGGAACCCGCCGACCGGCTGGTCACGGCCGCCGCCGACGGTGAGGACCAGGCGGTGGAGGCGGCGCTGCGCCCCAAGCTGCTGGACGAGTTCATCGGCCAGGAGCGGGTGCGCGAGCAGCTGTCGCTGGTGCTCCAGGCGGCCCGCAAGCGCGGCAGCGCGCCCGACCACGTGCTGCTGAGCGGGCCGCCCGGGCTCGGCAAGACCACCCTGTCCATGATCATCGCCGCCGAGCTGGGCGCGCCGATCCGGATCACCTCCGGCCCGGCCATCCAGCACGCCGGGGACCTCGCGGCGATCCTCTCCTCGCTCACCGAGGGCGAGGTGCTCTTCCTCGACGAGATCCACCGGATGTCCCGGCCGGCCGAGGAGATGCTCTACATGGCGATGGAGGACTTCCGGGTCGACGTGATCGTCGGCAAGGGTCCGGGCGCCACCGCCATCCCGCTGGAGCTGCCGCCGTTCACCCTGGTCGGCGCCACCACCCGGGCCGGCCTGCTGCCGCCGCCGCTGCGCGACCGCTTCGGCTTCACCGGGCACATGGAGTTCTACGCCCCGGCCGAGCTCCAGCGGGTGGTGCACCGCTCGGCCGCGCTGCTGGACGTGGAGATAGACCCGGCCGGCGCGGCCGAGATCGCCGGGCGCTCGCGCGGCACCCCGCGCATCGCCAACCGGCTGCTGCGCCGGGTCCGCGACTACGCCCAGGTCCGGCACGACGGGCAGGTCACCGTCGAGATCGCCGCTCAGGCGCTGGACGTCTACGAGGTGGACGCCCGCGGTCTGGACCGGCTGGACCGCGCGGTGCTGGACGCGCTGCTGCGGCTGTTCGGCGGCGGTCCGGTCGGCTTGTCGACACTGGCGGTCGCCGTGGGGGAGGAGTCCGAGACGGTCGAGGAGGTCGCCGAGCCGTTCCTGGTCCGCGAGGGCCTGCTCGCCCGCACCCCGCGCGGCCGGATCGCCACCGCCGCGGCCTGGCAGCACCTCGGTCTGACCCCACCGGTCCAGACCATTCGCGGACGTGTTCCGGCGCAACCGGAGCTGTTCCCCGCCGATGAAAGTTGACCGCCATCGGCTGAACGGGTGAGTCGGTCCGGTCGGTTCCCACCCGGTGCTTCCGTGGTGGCACACGGAGGAGCCGGGAGTGAGGTCCGGGGAAACTGTGCAGGCGGAGGCTCGCCACTTTCGGTGGCAGGATGCGATGCTTGGCGTTGTCCGATCGATTCGGGGTCGCCTAGACTCCGCCGGACCGCCCCTCTCACCTGACGGGCCGACCAATACCACACAGGCCGCCGGCCGGCGGCCCGTAAAGGACCCTGGCTGCAGTGAACCTCATCATCCTTCTCCTCCCGATCATCGCGATCGTGCTCATGTTCCGGTCGCAGAAGAAGCGCCAGTCGCAGATGCAGCAGATGCAGACCGCGCTGGAGCCGGGGGCCGGTGTGCGCACCATCGGCGGTCTTTACGCCCAGGTGAAGGCGGTCAACGACGAGACCGTCGAGCTGGAGATCGCGCCCGGCGTGGTCACCCACTTCACCAAGAGCGCCGTCGCGGCCGTCCTGGACCCCCAGGAGTACGACGCGATCATCAACGGCCGCCCCGCCGATGACGAGCTGCCCGAGCCGGAGGCCGAGGACGCCGACGCCGAGCCGGTCGAGGACAAGCCGCTGTCGCTCAGCAAGGACAGTGCCGAGAAGGGCGACGTCGAGGGCGGGGCTCCCGCGAGCAAGTAGTACGGACGGGCAACCCGCCCGGCCGCGCGGCGCAGCGCCGCGAGCCCACAGGACCTCAGGGCCGCAGAACCGCCGGACCCCTGTCCCGCCACGAGCCGGACGGGGGTCCGGTCGCCCTGTCCCGCCACG